>JBDSBG010000112.1:0-5788 GCA_039921685.1 Ferruginibacter sp. | reverse complement strand
CCTCTCCCACTTTAAAAATAGTTTTCAATTAAATTCTTTCCTACTTTTACAGCCGCGATAATTTTTCCGGACTTGTTTATTCTAATGCAGTTCTGAGCGAAGCCGAAGAACAGCTCCTTTTCGCCATTGTTTAATTTTTTAATTAGAATGTATGACTGCAGCAGCACTTAAAGAAGTAAAAAAAGTAACGACCAATACGCTTCAGAAAATGAAATCAAATGGAGAAAAGATCTCTATGATCACTGCCTATGATTTTTCTTTTGCGAAGATCTTTGACGCTGCTGGAGTTGAGATCATTTTAGTGGGCGACAGTGCCAGTAATGTAATGGCGGGACACGAAACCACTTTGCCCATTACCCTCGATCAGATGATCTATCATGCACAAAGCGTGGTAAGAGGAATTGAAAGATGCCTGGTGGTAGTTGATATGCCTTTTGGCACGTACCAGGGAAATTCAAAAGAAGCTTTGATTTCCGCCATTCGCATCATGAAAGAAACCGGCGGCCATTCTGTAAAACTGGAAGGTGGCGTGGAAGTGGTAGAATCCGTAAAACGAATTGTGAGTACAGGCGTTCCCGTTATGGGCCACCTTGGTCTCACGCCACAAAGTATTTATAAATTTGGGACCTATACCGTAAGGGCAAAAGAAGAAGAAGAGGCAGCCAAACTAAAATCGGATGCATTGCTGTTACAGGAAGCCGGTTGCTTCGCCATCGTGCTTGAAAAAATTCCTGCGGCCCTTGCAAAAGAAGTTTCGGAAAGCCTGAGTATTCCAACAATTGGTATTGGTGCAGGTGGCAACTGTGATGGACAGGTGCTGGTGATGCATGATATGCTGGGTATAAATACAGAATTCAAACCGCGTTTTCTCAGGCAATATTTAAATATAGCTGAACAGGTAACTGGCGCTGTGCAGCAATACATCAAAGATGTGAAAAGCAGTGATTTCCCGAATGAGAAAGAACAGTATTAAAAGCTGTGATGTATGATTTAAGATTTAAGATTTCATACATAAAACATTTTTCGTTTGTTTTAGGCATGCATCGAAGATCATACAACCCAAACCTTAGATTGACCAAGCGGTTTTGCATCATTCGCCGGAGATTTCAACTCGGCTGTACTAAGCCGTACATCTTAGATCACAGATCTTAAATCTTAGATTTTACCTGTACCTTTGCAGCCTTAAAATCAAAAAACATGGATTTTTTAAAGACATTAAATATACAGGCGCAGAATACCGGTGTGTCTACCGGTACCACCTGGATAAAATCTAAGGGAGAAAAGATAACTTCTAACTCACCTGTAGACGGCAAATTGATTGGCACAGTAACCGCTGCAGACAGGAATGCTTATGATGCAGTAATAGTTAAGGCACAGGAAGCTTTCCAGGTTTGGCGCACATGGCCGGCACCCCACCGCGGTGAGATCGTTCGCCAGGTAGGTATGGAACTTAGAAAATATAAAGAGCCATTGGGCAAACTCGTAAGCTACGAGATGGGCAAAAGTTTACAGGAAGGAATGGGTGAAGTACAGGAAATGATTGACATTTGTGATTTTGCAGTTGGTTTGTCACGTCAGTTACATGGCCTTACCATGCACAGTGAACGCCCGGGTCACAGGATGTATGAACAATATCATCCCTTAGGCCTTGTAGGAATTATATCTGCATTCAATTTTCCTGTTGCAGTTTGGAGCTGGAACAGTATGCTTGGATGGGTTTGTGGTGATGTGGCTATCTGGAAACCAAGTGAAAAAACACCCTTATGTGGAGTAGCCTGTCAGAAGATCATTCAAAATGTATTTAAGAAAAATAACGTACCCGAAGGCGTTAGTTGCCTTATCGTGGGTGGAAGAGAAGTAGGCGAATGGATGAGCAATGACCCACGCATTCCGCTTCTATCCGCAACAGGGAGTACAAGAATGGGCAAGGCAGTTGCTGCTGCAGTTGGGCAACGCCTGGGACGCAGCCTGCTCGAACTTGGTGGCAACAACGCAATCATCATCTCCAAAGATGCAGATCTTAAAATTGCCTTGACTGCAGCTGCATTCGGGGCTGTCGGCACTGCCGGCCAGCGCTGCACCACTACCCGCCGTTTAATTATTCATGAAAAAATTTATGGTAAAGTAAAAGACCTTCTCGTAAGTGCTTATGGCCAGCTAAAGATCGGTGACCCATTGCATGCAAAAAACCATGTGGGGCCATTGATCGATAAAGATGCTGTTTCCATGTACCTCGATGCGATTGAAAGATGCAAAAAAGAAGGTGGTAAATTTATTGTTGAGGGTGGCGTGCTAAAAGGCAAAGGATACGAAAGCGGTTGTTATGTAAAGCCTTGTATTGCTGAAGCCAAAAACAGCTTCGATATTGTGCAACATGAAACATTTGCTCCTATTCTTTATATCATGAAATACAGTTCAATGGATGAAGCGATTGCTATGCAGAACGGCGTTCCACAGGGCCTGTCTTCTTCAGTGATCACCAACAACCTTCGCGAAGCTGAGCAGTTCCTTTCACAGGTTGGTAGCGATTGCGGTATCGCAAATGTAAATATCGGCACCTCGGGCGCCGAAATCGGGGGAGCATTCGGTGGTGAAAAAGAAACCGGTGGTGGGCGTGAAAGCGGCAGCGATGCCTGGAAAGTATATATGCGGCGTCAAACAAATACAATTAATTATACAGATAAACTTCCATTGGCGCAGGGCATCAGGTTTGATCTTTAAATTTAAGCCAATAACACATGAACGGTAGTGCATTTTTAGCCAATAGCTTTATTTTCGCTTATATAATTTAAAAACATATGAATAAAATTTCAAAGATGCTGCTCGCAGCATTTTTTATGGGAAGCGCTGCATATGCTCAACAGGCAGATTCAGTAAAAAAAGACGATGTAGCAGTGCCGAAAAATTGGCACCAGTTGGATCCTGCAACTTCGGGTTTCAATGGTATCAGCCTCGATAAAGCCTATGCATTGGCAAAAACAAAAAAGCTAAAAAGCACGCGTGTGCTCGTTGCCGTTATTGACAGTGGTATTGATACGCTGCATGAAGACCTGAAACCTATATTGTGGGTGAATAAAAAAGAGATACCAGGCAATGGTATTGACGATGATCACAATGGTTATATTGACGACGTACATGGATGGAATTTCATTGGTGGCAAAGATGGCCGCAATGTAAAGCAAGACAGCTATGAAGGCGCACGTGTTTACAATAAACTTAAGCCAAAATGGGAAGGCAGGGAAGTGAATGTGGAGGAGCTGACGGCAGCTGACAAAGCCGAATACGAAGTTTTTGTGAAAGCCAAAGGCAAAGTGGTAGGCGCTGTTAATAAGGAAGAGATCACTTATATAAAACAATTGTACCCGAAGTTCATGGCAGGAGATTCAGTTATCAGGAAGGAATTGGGCAAAAATGAATACAATGGAACCGACCTGCTGAGTTTCAACACAACCGATCCGCAGGCAAAAATGGCCAAATCACTTATCATTAATATATCAAAGGCTAATAATAGCTACGATATCACCAATCAGCAATTAATCGATGATATTAATGGACAGTTGCGTAAAGCAGATGCCGCTGACAATGCGCCGGAAGAATACCGCAAAGAAATTGTAAAAGATGATGAAACGAATATCAATGACCGTTATTATGGCAACAATGATATCATGGCTTCAACACCTTTTCATGGTACACATTGCTCTGGTATCATTGCTGCAGCAAGGGGTAATGGTAAAGGTGTAGATGGCATCGCCGATAATGTAAGTATTATGATGGTGCGTGCCGTACCTGATGGTGACGAACACGATAAGGATATTGCCAATGCAATCCGTTATGCGGTTGACAATGGTGCGAAGATCATAAGCATGAGTTTCGGCAAAGATTTTTCTCCGCAAAAACAATGGGTAGATGATGCTTTTCGCTATGCTGAAAAGAAAGGTGTGTTACTGGTTCACGCTGCAGGAAATGATGCAAAGAATATTGATACTGCTGATAATTTTCCAAACCCGGTTTATATTGATGGGAAAGGTAGAGCAAAAAATGTGATCAGCGTAGGTGCAAGTGGCGACCTTAAAAATGGCGGGCTTACTGCCTCTTTCAGTAACTATGGTAAAAAAGAAGTGGATGTTTTTGCACCGGGCGTAAGTATCTATTCTACCATACCCGGTGATACCACTTATGGCAATGCAAGCGGTACAAGTATGGCTTGCCCTGTTGTTGCGGGGATTGCTGCTTTGATACTGGAACATTATCCAAAGCTTACACCCCAGCAGCTAAAATATGTAATTGAAAAGTCAAGCTCAGCGCCTGCTGATAAAGTAAATAAACCTGGCACAACGGAGAAGGTTATCCTATCTGATCTTTCCAGGACTGGTGGAATTGTGAATGCGTACGAAGCTTTAAAACTGGCCGGTACTATTAAGACAGAAAAGCAAAAAGAAGTACTGCCAAAATCAACAACGAAGAAATCAAAAATGGGTTAATACATCTCATCAATATTTTTAAGGCCCGGATTTTTTCCGGGCCTTTTTCATTAGTTGGTACGGAACACAAATGACAATCTCCGGTTAATTTTAAACCCTAAACCAACTGAATATGCGAAAACGAAATACGTATTTAGAAGATCACTTATACCAATTAGAAATTAAGCTGCGCTACCAAAGATTGCATTAAAGGGTATTATTCGAAGCAATCTTGTTCCTCATATATCTTTCCCGGAATCTGCCCCTTCGGGAAGTTATCATCATTCTCAAGTGTTAAGAGCAACCCTGCCGCCATCCTTTTGGCATTTGTATAATTGCTACCTTTATTCTGATTATTTGATGTAGGATTAGGTAGAATAAGCGCAAACTGAAGTCAGCCTTAAGTTTCGAATGTAATTAAGTTCGAATTCTATCAGTACCTGCATAAGGCGCATCTTTCCGTCGGGTTGCGACGTAGTCGCAATTGAAAAAATGCGCAGCATATTTTTTCAAACGTCGGAAAGCAGCGCCGGTGCAGGTACGCAGCCCGCCGGCTGTGGAGGCGAAAGCAACGAATTTGAAGTACTAACCAAAGCTAGTAATGGCTATGCGCTTATTCTACCTAATCCTATATTTGATGTTCAGCTTCAAAGTTTACCGGATGGTAAAATGAAATTCATCCAAACATAAAATTCCTATTTTTGCCTTCTAAAAAAAACAAAGGAATGTCAAAGCCAGTTAAAGGGACCTACCCTGCCCATTTTGAAACTTATATTAGCAAAGTAAATGAAGACAATCTAAGAGACGCCTTTCGAAACCAGGCTGAACTGGTAAATGGTTTTTTTGATGCCATTTCAGAGGAAAAATCAGGTCATGCCTATGCTGCCGGTAAATGGACCTTAAAAGAATTACTGCAACATATCATAGATGCTGAAAGGGTATTTGCCTACCGTGCACTTTGCTTTGCCCGGAAAGAAACTACCTCTCTTCCTGGTTTTGATGAAAACAACTATGCAGATAACTCTTTTGCCAATGAAAGAGAATGGAAAAGCCTGGTTGATGAATTAAAAGCTGTAAGAAAAACAACAGAGATATTGTTTGATAGTTTTAATACCGATACGCTCAATCACTCCGGCATTGCAAATAATAATCCTGTTACGGTGAATGCAATTGGATTTATTATTGTCGGTCATTTAAATCATCATAGGAACATAATCACAGAGAGGTACCTGTGATTCAAACATCTGATAAAACATACTGATAGCCCGGCTTCGACAAACCTGACAATCCTGCTGTAATTATGAAAGAACTTAAATTTTCCCTTTATT
>JBDSBG010000111.1:0-8415 GCA_039921685.1 Ferruginibacter sp. | reverse complement strand
GGTGGTGTGAGAGGACAGCAAGGGAAATAATCCCTTGCTTCCTACTCTTTATAGAAAACTCTTTGGTTTCGATGACCTATGATACAACACATTCGTTTCAAATTTAAAAACGTCTAGCATAGAATGTGCCAGGTTGATAGTACTGGAATTTTAGTAGGAGGTTAGTTTGCGGGAAAATAATATTTCCTTTATTAATTTATTTTAATATATTTAATCCCTAAAAACAGTACCAATGAGATCATTAATAGTCTTTGCTCTTTTTATTTTAAATTTTGGTTTCCTCTCCTGCAAAAAAACTGATACCGGTTCCAATAACCAAAATAACAACAATTCAGGACCGGATACCATTGGCCATAATATTCAACTATTTGGATTGAAAATGGCAGGAGGTGTTAATAGAAAGGGCTCAATTTTTAAGATTAATGCTGACGGGACCGATTACACAACTCTTTTGGAATTTAACGATACCACCGGCTATAGTCCGCAGTCTGCATTGGTTAAAGCGCCCAATGGAAAATTATATGGGACATGCATATTTGGGGGAACTAATGGTAGGGGCACGATGTTTAGTTATGATCCTAACGGTACAGGCTATCATAAGATCGTTGATTTTTATTCAACATTACTTCCAAACGGTACATGGCAAACCAACGGTAATTCACCGAATGGAACGTTAATGGTGGCAAGCGATGGTTTATTATATGGAACTGCGGGAAGTACCATTATCAGCATTAACCCGGTAAATGATTTGTTTTCAGTGTTGGCAATTGTTCCTGCAACAATTGGTGGGCCGACAGAAAAATTGCTACAGGGTGCCAATGGTAAATTATATGGGTTGGCTAACAGTGGACCAAGTGGCGACACCTCCTGTATTTTTAGCTATGATATTAATTCGCACGTAATCGAAAAACTTTACAACTTTGTTCCGGCGAATGGAATTTGGCCTCAAGGATTCTTATCGGCTGCAAGTGATGGGAATTTTTATGGAACAACCTCGAAAGGTGGCAACAATGATAGGGGTGTCATTTTTAGGTTCAACCCTACCAATAACCAGTTTAGCAAATTAATTGACTTTAGTGAAGCTGTTGCAAATAATTCAAGCAATGGGTTTGTTCAAGCTAACGGAAATAATTTGTTTGGTAATTGCCCCTCTGGTTCTACTTATGGCACTCTGTATCATTTTGATATCGTCTCCGCTCAGTTAACTGTTGATAAAACCTTTGGAGGTTTGGAAGGTGCCGACCCTGCCGGTACACTTCTTTTAGCTTCCAATAATTATTTATATGGGATGCAATCTATTGGTGGGCAAAGTCAAACTGGCTGCCTATTTAGATTTAGCCCAGATACTTATGAATATAAGCGCATAGCAGATTTAGGAACCAGTCCTGCCGAAGGTAATTGCCTCCTGGATAACTCATTAATAGAATATTAAGTCAATATTGATCCATTAATAAATTTACCGGGTACAGTCTAATAAATCGAGTGTTTAAAAACATTTTGTAAGTTTTCCTCAATAAGGGTTGTCCATATTATTTTCATCAGTATAAAATCCCAAACTAAAAAGGGAAGAAGTGCCTTGTTGTAGGTTTGAATTATAGTTGATGCGCATCCAATGAGTTCTTTTTCCAGGTATACTCAGTTTGTAAGTAATATCCCAGTGACTTGTACCATCTAAACGATCTACAATAGAAAATTTCAGTTTATCATTTCCTAAAAAATATCCAAACAGATCAGTCTTGTTATCAATTTCAAAATCATTTGTAATTATTTCAAAGGAATTGTAACCTTGTTTGTCCACAATGATTAATACATTCCAATTGCAATTCTCGCCACTATTATTTTTTAAAGCCCTATGTTTTACAATCACATTAGCTTTACCCTCTTTATAAATTGGCGTGTTAGAGTATTTTTTAAGTGCCGTATTATTGATTCGCTAAATTTGAATGGGAGCTTGTTCTTTGAAGTTTTTGTTATCTTTCATCATCATTAACTTCATAAGATATTTTTTATAGTATTACCAATTCTACTAAAATCTTTAAACTTTTGCCAATGCTAACATTATTTTCGAATGAACAGGAAGTTCTTACATCTAACGAGAGAAAAATCGTGCTTACTGACAAAAGAATTCATATGACCGATGAAGAGTGGGGACGCTCAAATAACATTACAATTTTCTTGGAGAACATTAGCTCAATTCAAATAGTTTATAAAGCGAATATAATTTGGTTTGTGTTAGGCATTTGCACGGCAATCGGAACTGTATTCGTTGCAATGGAACAAAATAATCGTGAGTTTACAGATAGAACAGCAATAAATGGTTTGTTCGCTGTCACAATCTTATTTTTTCTTTTATGGTGGTTTTCAAGAAAACATATTATTTCAATTTATCCAGACGGAGGTAGACCGTTGGAATTCCAGGTTAAAGGCATGCCTAAGGAAGCGATACAGCATTTTATGGATACCTTACAACTAACAAAAGCTCAGAGAATGCATGATCTGGCTAAAAGTTAAGCATCTTGACCATGCCCGTAATGCAAATAACAAACTCTCATGCAAGTAGGGCTAACATTGTAAATTCTATCAGTAGTTTATTAATTAACTTTAATAAAGTGTGTGGACAAGTTCTAAGCAGGTTTGCTGTAGATTGGGAGATTTCATTTATTTGTTAAACACCTGATCAGGCAGAAGGATATAAAGTCCAAAGCTTCGCCAGGCGCCAACGTTGTACGAACTTTGAATGCCTAGGGTTAACCAGATAACTCCAACATGAAGTATATACTTGTTTTCTTCACGCTATTAATGTTTGAGCTTAAGGCCAAGTGCCAATCTGAGAAAGACAGCGCTCAATCAACTATAAGGTTAGGAGGGAAATCTAATCCCATAATTTATCTGGAAGACGCCATTCTTGATAGCATGGAATATTTGAAACTGGATTTAAAAAAAATAAAATCACTAATCATCGAGGGAGATAGCAATTGGCTAAAATACCATGTTAGTAAAGGTGATACTTCGAATATGGAACAATATTTTGACAAAGAGTTTAAGCGTGGGATTATATTTTTATTTAATCAGGATCAATTAGC
The DNA here is from genome assembly GCA_039921685.1 of Ferruginibacter sp. GTDB lineage: Bacteria > Bacteroidota > Bacteroidia > Chitinophagales > Chitinophagaceae > Ferruginibacter. The sequence continues at coordinate 5,332 of JBDSBG010000111.1, read as the reverse complement.
CTTAACCAATGCAGGAAAAATTAAAAGTTATTTAAGACACCGAGAAGGACTGACGTTGTGGAAAATCAACTCTAAGCCTTTTACTTATGATTTCGAAAGAGTGGAACAAATATCAATACGTAAAATAATAAGATTTGAAATCTACCCTTCAATAAAACTTAAGAATTTGCATTCCCAAAAGACCCACAGTGTAAATATTGTGGTCGTTGATACAGAATAATTACCAGATTTCACAACAGATCATTCCTGAATTGTAATTTACTTTTCAATTATTCCGAACAACAGCTCAGGGCTGCAGACTGCAAAAAATTGAAGCCAGTTTTAAGGAAACCAAGAAGTCACTAGCACCCATTCCTTCACGTGATATCCTTACCTGCAAAACCAAAGTGCTGATTTCATTTGATAATTAATAAATATCTTTATTTAAAGCTTATCAAAAAATGGATTCCCTTACTCATATAGCAATAGGAGCCTGCATGGGCGAGGCATTTGCCGGGAAAACCGTTGGTAGAAAAGCAATGCTTTGGGGAATTGCTGCACAAAGTATCCCGGACATTGATTTCATTAGTTCCTTCTGGATGGATACCAGTAGTAGCTTACTGGCTCACCGCGGGTTTACTCATTCCATTCTTTTTGCTTTAGTCATTACCGGCATCATGGCCAGGTTCGCAAATCACTGGCACCGGCCTCATAATATCTCTTTTTTACGCTGGGTACTTTTTTTTGCCTTTGCTATTATGGGACATCTTTTCCTGGATTGTTTTAATAACTACGGGGTGGGCCTGCTGGAACCTTTCGACCATCACCGTTTCTCCTTCAATACAATTTATGTGGCGGACCCGTTCTTTTCCATTGCACCGATTGTTGCATTGGTTATGCTGTTGATCCCCCGTAAGAAAACCCGCCGCAGATTCTGGTGGAAATTCGGCCTCTCGATCTGCAGCATTTACCTTTGTTATGCACTTGTGAATAAGTGGGTGGTCGATCGCGGGTTCAGGAATTCCCTTGCCAGGCAACAGATTAATTACACCCGGTATTTCACTACGCCTGCACCCTTACAAAACTGGCTCTGGTTTGTAGTTGCGGGTAATGATAACGGTTATTACGCCGGGTACCGATCAGTATTTGATGGGCAACAACAATCTTCACCGCTCACCTGGTTTCCACGCAACGCGGCTTTAGCCGACAGCCTCAGCGATAGAAAAGCTTTGGATCAGCTGGTTCGGTTTTCGCAGGGATTTTATACAATAGAAAAAAGGGAAGACACGCTGCTTTTTAATGATCTCCGTTTCGGGCAGGTGATAGGCTGGGAAAATCCAAAAGAAGCTTTTGCATTTCATTATTACCTGCATCCTGATATCGATAACAAACTGGTTGTACAAAGAGGGCGTTTTGCAAAATGGACTCCGGCAACTTTTAAAATCTTTCTCGAAAGGATAAAAGGCAGATGATATTTTCGGTTATAAAGAAGGTGAAAGCAACCTGGCAAATTTCTCGGGCAGTTGCGTCCAAATGGAACGATTGTACCATTTTTCAGGGTCCAACTTTTCAGCTTCCTCCAGGTCATCAAAAAATACCTTCCTCAATTGGCTGGCAAAAGCTGCTTCGTACACAATTGCATTCACTTCGAAGTTCAGTTCAAAACTACGGTGATCCATATTCGCTGTACCAATGATAGAGAGGATGCCGTTTGTTACCAGCGTTTTTGCATGAACAAAACGTAACTGGCGCAAGTGTTCCGCAGGATCACTTGTGTCTTTTTAAGATTGCAGGTCTTTGACCGGTCTTAGCACTGCAAATGCTCAATCAATATACGGCCTGTTTGATTTGTGCAGTAATCGACTGCACTACTATAAACATATTGCTGCGGTTCAAACACAATACCCGCCCTTACCGGATTCTCATGCCCGCCCGGATGACCAGTCGGACGGGTAAATAATCTAATTTTTGTTTTAGCATTACGGGATTGCTTAATTCGATCGGGTGATTGTCTTGCTGCCAAAATTGGAAATCCTTATTGTTGCTGTTTCGCCTTCCCGCTCTTTCAAACATGTAAGTCATCCATTCCTTTCTGCTTTCCTTAGGACTTTCTTTGATTGCTTTAACTATTTGTTTGCTGGTAAACTTTTTTAAATCACGCAAAACATTGCTTATTGTAAACTCAATCTTTGAACTCCCAATTAAATGTAAATGATTACTCATAATTATCCATGCATTCAATACCAGCCCTTTGTTTTTGATACAATGCTTTAAGCTTTCAACAATGATATCCTTATACTCATTTCGTGTCAATGCATCAATCCAATGAACAACGCTGAAAGTAATAAAATGCGGCAATTGGTCATCACCTGTTTTGTATTTAACTGACATTGTAGTATTTATTTGATACTAAGATATCTAATGAAATGTGAGCGAAGCTGTTTCGCAACTAATAAAAATTAAGTACAGGAATAAAAATATTTAGTCATAATCCAGTTGCAGACTGGCAGGCATAAAAAGACACAAGTGATCCTGCGGAGCAGTTGCGCCAGTGAGGGTATTTATTTGATACTAAGATATCTAAAGAAATGTGAGCGAAGCTGTTTCACAACTAAGAAAAATTAAGTACAGGAATAAAAATATTTAGTCATAATCCAGTCGCAGACTGGCAGGCTTAAAAAAGACACAAGTGATCCTGCGGAACACTTGCGCCAGTGAGGGCAAAGAGAGCGTTTTGCAAAATGGACTCCGGAAACTTTTAAAATCTTTCTTCAACGTATAAAAGGGGAGTGATATTTTAGTTATAACGAAGGTGAAAGCAACCTGGCAAATTTCTCGGGCAGTTGCGTCCAAATGGAACGATTGTACCATTTTTCAGGGTCTAACTTTTCAGCTTCCTCCAGGTCATCAAAAAATACCTTCCTCAACTGGCTGGCAAAAGCTGCTTCGTACACAATTGCATTCACTTCGAAGTTCAGTTCAAAACTACGGTGATCCATATTCGCTGTACCAATGATAGAGAGGATGCCATCTGTTACCAGCGTTTTTGCATGAACAAATCCTTTGTTGTACATATATATATCCACGCCGGCAATCAACAAATCTTCATAGTGGGCTTTTGAAGCAGCATTCACCAGTTTGGAATCACATTTTCCGGGTACAAGTAATTTTACAGACAGGCCACTTAGTGCGGCTACCCGTAAGGCATAGGTGATGGCATCTCCGGGAATAAAATAGGGTGTGGTAATCAGGATCTCCTTTTTCGCTAAGTAAATCGCCTGCAGGATGGAAAAGAGGATCGTAGGTTGTACTGAGTCCGGGCCACTGGCGGCTATCTGTACCAGTGAGCCTTCCTTTATACTCCTGTCATGATGGAAATAAATGGCTTCGGGCTTGATCTTTCTTTCGCAGCAGAAATTCCAATCAGTGATAAAGATGTATTGAAGAAAATGCACGCCGGGTCCATCGATGCGTAGATGCGTGTCGCGCCAGTACAATTTATCTTTGTTATTTTTATCGTTGATGTATTTATCACTCACATTGATGCCACCGGTAAAGCCGGTTTTGCCATCTATGATCACGATCTTGCGGTGGTTACGGTAATTGATGCGGTTGGCCAGTAAGTAGAAATGAACTTTGGAAAAAGGAAAGATCTCAATCCCCGCAGCACGCATGCGTTTTTCTAATTTTTTTTTGATAGCAGGGCTTCCAAAATCATCGTAGATAAACCGGACGTTGATGCCTTCCTGCGATTTTTTTATAAGCATATCTATAATGGCACTGCCAATTGCATCCTGTTCATAGATATAATATTCCAGGTGGATATGATGTTTTGCTTCCTGCATGCATTGTAAAAGTTCAGGGAATTTTTCTTCTCCATTTAGCAATAGCTTGAGCCTGTTGTTGCGGGTTAATGGGCTTTGCAGGTCCTTCAAAAGCATTGCTGCCAGTTCAGATGCGTCGCCCGGATCGTCGCCTGGATCAATGGAAGCTGCATTATAGTCATTGATCTCGTTCTTAAGCTGTTCCAGAAATTTGTCATTCTCACCGGTTTTCTTGTCGTATAATTTTCGTTGCCAGTAATTGATACCGAAAGCCAGGTAGAAAACGATGCCGATCACGGGAACGAATATGCAGAAGAAAAGGTAGGCAAGGGCTTTCGTACTGCTGAATGTTTCATAAATTATGCGCAGGCAAACGAGTATAAGGATTAACAAGTAGCAGCCAATGATGATGTAGGTCCAGTTCATAATGATAAAACTAATGATCATTTTTTAAAAATCACCGCTTACAGATATTATATATGCACTTATCTAAATGCTGCCCGCATCATTCCTGCCCCGTTACCAACCGCACCCATATACTCAGTTCGTCCTTTGCAACAGCCATCAATCCATATGCGGCTGCATGAGGGCCCCCTTGGGAAAAAACATCCCGGTAAAACTGTCCTGCTCCAAAGTGAAAGCTTCCATCATCCTCTGCAGCAAAATTGGGGTTATAGGCGCACAGCAACCGATAAACGACTTCTGTCAGTTTTTCAGGCTCAGTTGTTTCAATGCAGCAATCAAAAGGTTTTGATTTATAAACTGACGGTACCGTATAGCTGAAGTCTGTTGAGATTTCATTAAGAAGCTGACAGGCATAAGCGGCGCAGCTAAATTCCATGCTGTTTACCCAATGAGTGCAGCATGCTGAATTGTTTTTAGATCTTGGTATGATGAATCTATAACTAATTGCTGGCCTTTTCATGATAAATATAAACAGGTCATGGTAGTTAGTTCCATTAAAGGAATGGAGGTTAATGGTTTTCATAGAATTTTAATTTTTTGGTGAATGGTAATTCGTATTTAAGGTATTGGAGAAAACACGCTTTTATGAACACTGCTTTTCTGCCTGCTGCATTGAAAAAACTTTCATACAGCCCATGAGTTCTTTATCCTCTAAAGCAACTTAAATCCCTGGTTGCTAGCGGAGGAAGGCATCACTTTTCCGGGTATCCCAATGTTTCAAATATAATTTCTACCTGTGCCCTGGTGAAATAATATCCATGTAAGGGGCCGATCTCGGAAGCCATTGGCCTGAGCCAGGCGGAAAGCGACTTGTATGTGATGCCATATAAGTTTGCAAGATCCTTCTTGCAATATGCCCCCCGCATCCTCTTGCGAGACTTTGTTTGACCGGCCCCTGTTTTCATGGGTTGTGTTTGTTGGTGGTTATTCATAGGCTGTATAGGGTTAAAATTGATAGTATGCTAGGAGTGTTGGTAAGTGTTCCGTGAAACCTATTGCATTGCGTTTGGCCTCACCCCAACCCCCGTCCGACACGGTCATCCGGGCGGGCCTCTCCAAAAGGA
>JBDSBG010000110.1:0-12433 GCA_039921685.1 Ferruginibacter sp. | reverse complement strand
TTGACTTATACAGCGGGAACGGGTGGAACAATCAGTGGTACTTCTCCACAAACAGTTGCCTGCGGTGGAAACGGTTCAACAGTTACAGCAGTTGCTGATGCCTGTTATACATTCACAAGCTGGAGCGATGGTGTACTTACTGCATCACGTACAGATCTGAATGTTCAAAACGACATCACTGTTACAGCTAACTTCACACAGAACGGTCCTTACACATTGACTTATACAGCAGGAACAGGCGGAACAATCAGTGGGACATCACCACAAACAGTTGCCTGCGGTGGAAATGGTACAACAGTTACAGCAGTTGCTGATGCTTGTTACACATTCACAAGCTGGAGCGATGGTGTACTTACTGCATCACGTACAGATCTGAATGTTCAAAACGACATCACTGTTACGGCGAACTTCACACAGAACGGTCCATACACATTGACTTATACAGCAGGAACTGGCGGAACAATCAGTGGAACTTCTCCACAAACAGTTGCCTGCGGTGGAAACGGTTCAACAGTTACAGCAGTTGCTGATGCTTGTTATACATTCACAAGCTGGAGCGATGGTGTACTTACTGCATCACGTACAGATTTGAATGTTCAAAACAACATCACTGTTACGGCTAACTTCACACAGAACGGTCCATACACATTGACTTATACAGCAGGAACAGGTGGAACGATCAGTGGAACATCTCCACAAACAGTTGCCTGCGGTGCAAACGGTTCAACAGTTACAGCAGTTGCTGATGCTTGTTATACATTCACAAGCTGGAGCGATGGTGTGCTTACTGCATCACGTACAGATCTGAATGTTCAAGCTGACATCACTGTTACGGCTAACTTCACACAGAACGGTCCTTACACATTGACTTATACAGCAGGAACAGGCGGAACAATCAGTGGAACATCTCCACAAACAGTTGCCTGCGGAGGAAATGGTTCAACAGTTACAGCAGTTGCTGATGCTTGTTATACATTCACAAGCTGGAGCGATGGCGTACTTACTGCATCACGTACAGATCTGAATGTTCAGAACAACATCACTGTTACGGCTAACTTCACACAGAACGGTCCATACACATTGACCTATACTGCAGGAACAGGTGGAACCATTACTGGAACATCACCACAAACAGTTGCCTGCGGTGGAAACGGTACAACAGTTACAGCAGTTGCTGATGCTTGTTACACATTCACAAGCTGGAGCGATGGAGTACTTACTGCATCACGTACAGACTTGAATGTTCAAAACAACATCACTGTTACGGCTAACTTCACACAGAACGGTCCTTACACGATCACAGTTACTGCAGGTGCTAATGGCACGATCACTCCTGGAACAGGAACTGTAAACTGCGGTAGCAATGCGACTTATACTATTACCGCCAATGCATGTTATCATATCAATGACGTAGTTGTTGATGGCGTATCACAAGGTGCTATCGGAACTTATACCTTTACCAATGTAACGGCTACGCATACCATCAGTGCAAGCTTTGCCCTCAACGCTCCGCTTACTGCACCAGTGGTATCAGGCCCGGTTAACGTTTGTCCTTATATCGGTAACGGCACACAAATCACTTATTCAGTGCCTGTGGTGCCAGGTGCTACTTCTTACAACTGGACAGTACCTGTAACTGTTACTATTGTGAGCGGCCAGGGAACACCTAACCTTGTAGTAACGATCAACAACGGTTTTACTACAACACCAAACAAACAGATCAGGATCTCTGTTGCTACCACCTGTGGTACAACACCACAAACTGTTTATGTATTGGTTGCACAGTCTCCGGGTACACCACAGCCCATTACAGGCCCAACAAGTGTTTGCCCTATCATCGGAACGCCTGCAACATTTACTTATACCATTCCATCAGTAGTTGGTGCAACATCTTATATCTGGACTGCCCAGGCAGGAACCACTACGATCACGCATCCAAATGGTCCTGGACCAAATGATACAACGGTGAACATCAGCTTTACCAATGGCTTTACCAGCAGCAATCTTACCGTGAGAGCGGCCAACGATAGTTGCGGAGCAAGCAATGTGAGAAGCCTTCCATTGACAAGGGCAAATCCAGCAACTCCAGGTTTGATCGCCGGTTCAACCAATGCCTGCCCTTATATGGCACCAGGTGGAACGCCTGCTACTTACTCAGTACCAGCAGTTGCGGGTCAAACCTACAACTGGACAGTACCTGCCGGCGCAATTGGCCTGGTAGGACAGGGAACAAATATGATCTCCTTCACCTATCCGTCAACGTTTACCAGTGGTTCTATATCAGTAACAACAACGAACGGCTGCGGAACAAGTGGGCCAAGGTCATTGTCGATCAACAAACTTTTACCAGCAAGGCCAGGCGTTATAGATGTGATACAAACACAACCTTGTCCAAACAGGGTGTACACTTACACGATCTCTACTACTCCAGCCAGTTCAACATCTGTCCAGTGGACAGTACCTGCCGGAGCCACACTTGTATCAGGACAGGGAACAACGAGCATTACTGTTTCTTACCCGGGTACATCGTTCAACAGCAGTGTAACAGCACAGTCATTCAACAATTGCGGAAGCAGTACGATCCGGTCTACACCGGTTTCTTTACCAACTTGTGTTGACGACAAACTATCTCCTACTTACACGAAAGCCGGATCAACAATAATAGCTGCGCCTGTTGCAGAAGCAATGAAAGTGAATGTTTATCCAAACCCAACTGTAGCAGATTTCAAATTACAGGTTGTAACAGCAGATAAACAAACGATCAATGTTCGTATCCTTGATGCACAGGGACGTAGTTTTAAAACCTTTGAACTAATGCCATACCAGACAATCAATGTAGGAGCCGAACTTAAAGCCGGAACTTATATGATGGAAGTAAGGCAGGGCAACGAGGTGAAGGTTACGAAGCTGTTGAAGTTTTAAGCAATCGGGAATCGGGAATCGCAACCCTGTCGGCGGTTGCAACCCCCGACAGCGGTTAGATAAAAAAATAAAATACAAAGAGCTCATCTGGAAGGATGGGCTCTTTTCCTGCAAGGTTGTTGTTCTTTTGATTTGTGTAATAAGCAGGATTAAACAATCCTAATCTATTGGTTTTCTAAAGCCCGAAAAGCATAAACCCCTTAAACCTCTTAAACCCCTGAAACCTCTTAAACCCCTGAAACCTCTTAAACCCCTTAAACCTCTTAAACCCCTTAAACCTCTTAAACCTTTTAAACCTCCTTCACCTTTGCATTCTTTTTTCAAAATTTAATTATCTATTATCAATTGCCCATTCCCAATTGTCCATTGTCAATTGTAGTATATATTCGCAGTTTGCTAACCTACCTATTGATAACTGGAAGATTTCCCGGGATCAATATCGTTTACCATACCTGTAAGTGAGGCGGGCGAAGCCGTTTAAAACCCTGCTGCTGTCTCCTTTTTAAAAGCAGTGAACCTGGGGCATGGGGAAATTCAATCTAAGTTCTTTGGAGATTATTTTGGGCATCCATGGAAACCACAGAGTTAAATGAGTTTTTTCACAGAGTTGCACGGAGTATTTTTTATTGATACATGAAGTTGTACGTTTTTGGAGCTAAACCTCTTTTTCCTCGGGTGGTAAAAAAACGTTGGTTTGAACCTTTACATTTCAAAAATAAGAGTATGTGTCACTATCAGCCTGCCTATCGGCAGACATGCTTGTCGAATCCTTTCCATTATTAACCGACTTCGACAAGCCCGTCTGGCAAGCTTTCTTCGAAGGCGGCCAGGCTTCCCCTGGTACAACGGTTTCGACAAGCTTACCCTGACAAATCCTGGCAGAGTCAATTTTCAGCCAGATATGCTATTTAAACCCTGAAAACCTCTCAAACTTATGAAGCCTTTTAAACCATTTTATGTTTATATTGCAGCCTCTTTGTAATCAAAAAAACGAATACCCAAATATTAATAAGATATAATAAAATCTACCAGATCCGGTTTGCAAGGTTATTTTACAACTTTGAGCCTTTTTGCTCCTGCAAAAGATTTTGTTTTTCTTGGCAATTTTTATGTTTATGAGAAAGTTATTTCCTGTTTATGGCGTACTGCTTTTGATAATACTTTTGAACTCATGTGTGTCTTCCAGCAAGTTGTATTATTTCAATGATAAATTACCGGGTAAGGATACGCTGGATACTACAGTCCAGGTTTCAGTACAAAGGGTCCAAAAAAACGACCGCCTGAATATAACAGTCAGTTCTACTGATCCGGCGCTTACCGCTTATTTAAATCCATTTAATGTTCAGAGTACCGGGTCATCGTCTGCACAACAATCCAACAGTGGTTACCTCGTGAGTAATAATGGAACCATTGAATTTCCCTTACTGGGTACTATAAAAGTGCAGAATCTTACCACAAGCGAGGCAGCGGGTCTGATAAAAGAAAAGCTGTCTTTTTACTATAAAGATCTTTTTGTTAACGTGAATCTTCGGGGCCAGGTTTATTTTATGAATGGAAGGCAGGGTACGCCAATACCAATGATCAATGAAAGGCTTACAATTTTTGAAGCTATTTCACAGTCGGGCCTCCAGGACGCTTTCGATAAAAAACATGAAGTATGGCTGGTGCGTGAAAACAATGAAGGGGTGCGTTCTTATAATAAGCTTAACCTGAACAGCAAAAGCATATTTCAATCTCCTTATTACTATCTGCAGAATAATGATCTTATTTATATGCAACCTGGGAAGTTTAGTTCATTCCTAAGCCCCAACAGCCCCACCCGGAATATCATAACACTCACCGGTGCTATCGTTGCAATATTTATTGCAGCCAGAAATTTATAAAACATGAGCAAAGACGATTTTAACGTTTGGGAAAACAAGAATATGAATTCAGATAAGGAGATTAACACGCATACAAAATTGCGGGTGAACTCGATCGATATTGATTTTAGAAGGGTTCTGTCTGTATGGCCTTATATTATTATTTTTGGAATACTCGGTTATCTCGTAGGCCTTTTATACCTGCGTTACACAGATATCGTTTACAACGTTACAACCAGCATCAGTATTCAGCAAGACCAGGAAGTAACGATCGGGCAGGCATTATTTGGAAACAGCCGTGACCCTTTTAATGATAAGATCGCTTTTTTTAAATCGCCTACACTGGCAACTATGCTGGTAGATACACTTGGCCTGCAATATAATGCCCAGGCACAGGGAAGGTTTAAAAACAAGAATTTTTATGGATACATCAAATGGTTTATCCTTAAAGCTAAACCCACCGATGAAACACCCGAGATCAGTTTTTCGATAACCCCCGACAAAGATGGATTTCACTTTAAGAATGATTCAACCACCGGGAATGCTAAATGGGGAATTCCATTTAACATAAAGGGGCAGCAGGTGGTGGTATATAAGATGGATGATTTTACCACCCAAACACCTATTTATTGTTATAGCAGAAGCAGGCTTGCTACAGCCTTTGCTTTAAGCAGGGGCCTTACCATTGCTACCAGCAAAGAAAGCAATATCATTACGATCGGCTATTCAGATGTATCAAGCGACCGTGCCATCGATATATTAAATACGCTTATACGGCTGAATATTGATATCATGGAAGCAAATAAATCGCGTACTTATTCGCAAGCGATTTTGTTCATTGAACAAAGGCTTTCTCCCCTGGCCAAAGAACTGGATTCTATTGAAAACTCATTGGCACATTTTAAATCAACCAAGGGCATTACAGATATATCTGCAACAAGTTCCATTTATCTTCAGAAGATGGCAGATTATGATAAGGAACTTACACAGATCACTATTTTAAAATCGATGATCAGCCAGCTGGAGATGTTTATTAAGAACCCTAATCTTAAAGAAACAGACCTTTCTTTTGTTGGTATTACCGATAATCCCTCTTTACAGGCCACATTACAGAGTTATATATTGATGATGCAACAGCGTGAAAAACTTGCGCTGACTGCTACGGGAAATAATCCTGCGTTAAAACTTGCCGATCAGAACATTGCTGATATGCGCAGTAACATGGAGAAGCAGGTGGCGAATTATAAAAGCAATTTAGCCATAGCCGAAGCCATGTATAAATCACATATTGCCGATGCAAGTAATTATTTGAAAAGTGCACCTTCGCAGGAAAAAGAGATCATTGATAAAACGCGTATCCAGGAAATAAAAGCATCGCTTTACCTGGCTTTGCTTCAAAAAAGAGAAGAAGCTTCGATTGCAAGGGCTTCGGTAACGATCAATGCCCAGTTACTTTATCCTCCTGTAAAATTGAATGCAACCATTCAGCCTGCCCGCAGTAAAGTTTTGATAGCTTCCATGCTGTTTGGCTTGTTCCTTCCACTCCTTTTCGCCATCCTGAAAGAAGTAATGAACCGGAAAATTATTTCGAAGAGGCAGTTGCAGGCAATGACAGTAATACCTGTTATTGCAGAACTGGCGCAGGCCGAAAATCCGGCAAAGCAGCCTTTTGTTATTGACAGTACACAACGCTCCATGTTTGCTGAACAAATACGATCACTGAGGACAAATATTAATTTTTATACATCGGCAGTAAAAAGCACCAATTTTATATTGATCACTTCCAGTGTAAGCGGTGAAGGCAAATCCTTTCTCTCCATGAACCTGGCAAAGAGTTATGCGATGCAGGGCAAAAAAGTGGCGCTGCTTGAATTTGATCTTCGCAGGCCAAAGATTTCAAAGGCATTGGGTGTATCATCAGAAAAACCCGGGCTTACAAGTGTGTTGATCGGCAAGGCTGATATCAGCGATATCGTTTTTTCTTTAGAAAAAAACTATAATGAAACACTCGATTTTTTCCCGGCAGGAGCAATACCACCCAATCCCCAGGAGTTGATTTCGGGAGAATATATAAAAGGCATCAAGCATCACCTTGATCAGAATTATGAAGTGGTTGTTATTGATACACCCCCGTTTGGTATTGTGGCAGATGCACAGATTTTAGGACAATGGGCGGATGTAACATTGGTGGTTACACGCTTCCAGCAAACAGTTAAAGAACAGGTAGCAGAAATAAATGAATGGAACGAAAGGAACATTTTTAAAAGCATGGCACTTGTTTTTAACGGGGTAAAGAACAAGGGCTATTTTGGTAACAAGTATGGCTATTATTATTACAAGAATAAATATGGCTATTCTTATTATTCCGGTGAAGATGCTAAAAAAGAAAAAGGAAAAAGTTAAGTGTGCAATGCTATGACTGTTTTTTTACAGACATAGTTCATTAGCCTGATATAATAATAAGTTGAAAACACTCAAGCATTTATTTAAAAAGTATTTCCAATACTTTTATTACTTCTTTTCCCATTTGAGGTACAGGATATTTATTAGCCTGATGCTGAATATCCTCGTAGGATTGATGGATGGGTTGGGCCTTGCGATGTTCATTCCCTTGTTGCAAATGGTGGACGGCAATAATGCCAAAGCAGACCAGGCCACGATGGGCAACCTTTCATTCCTGGCAGATGTATTTCGTTACCTGGGTATTCCACTAACACTTTTTGTTGTACTCTGTCTTATTTTTATTTTCTTCAGCCTGAAGGGACTTATGAAATTTGCTGAAGGATATGTTCGTGTAATGTATGAACAACGTTTCATCAATACGATCCGTATGCGCAATATTGCAGGCCTGTCTAATTTCAGTTACAACGTTTTTGTAAATGCTGATACAGGACGCATACAAAACACCTTCAGTGGCGAAGTAGAGAGAGTAAAACAAGCTTATCGTTTTTATTTTATTTCCATTCAGTATGGGATATTTGTATTGGTTTATTTAACCATGGCCCTTATTGCAAATCCGAAGTTTGCAGTTTTAGTTATCGTAGGTGGTGGCCTTACGAATCTTATCTTCCGGAAAATGCAAAGAACCACCAAAGCGCTTTCAAAAAAACTTACAAGCGACAATCACGCTTTCCAGGGAATATTAACACAAACAGTAACCTTCTTCAAATACCTGAAATCAACCGGTCTAATACACAAGTATGCAAAAAAACTGATTGAGCAGAATAATAAAATTCAACAAACACAACGTAAGACAGGTTTAATCGCAGCCGGGCTTGGAGCAATGCGGGAGCCACTGATCATCCTGGTAGTAACCTCTGTAATACTAATCCAGGTAAATGTTTTTCACCAGGGTATTGGTGTGATCATTTTGAGTTTACTTTTATTTTACCGGGCCTTGGTATCGCTGATGAGTATGCAGAATTTCTGGAACCAATTCCTGAATTTTTCCGGCAGCCTGCAGAACATGACAGAATTTAATGCGGAACTAAAAGCAGGAAAAGAACGCAATGGCAAAAAAATATTTCCTGGGTTTAAAAACAAGCTGGAATTAAAAGGCCTTTCATTTCTTTATGGAGATTCACAAATACTCAATAACATCAATTTTTCCATTAAGAAAAATGAGACGATTGCAATTGTGGGTGAAAGCGGTTCGGGCAAAACAACTTTGATCAATGTTATTACAGGTTTGCTATCGCCCACGAAAGGAACTGTTTTGATCGATGAAGAAAACCTTGAAGAACTGAATAAAGAAACATTTCAGAATAAACTCGGTTACATAACCCAGGAGCCTGTTATTTTCAGTGATACGATTTTTAATAACGTTAGTTTTTGGGATGAACCCAACACCGAAAATAAAGCACGTTTTATTGAAGCTTTAAAAAAAGCCTCGATCTACGACCTTGTGATGAGCCAGCCTTTACAGGGCGATGCTTTACTGGGTAATAATGGCATTAATGTAAGTGGCGGGCAAAAACAACGGTTGTCTATTGCGAGGGAACTTTATAAAGAAGTTGATTTCCTTTTCATGGACGAGGCAACTTCTTCACTTGATTCTGAAACCGAAAGAGAAATACAGGAAAACATTGAGAACCTAAAAGGCAAATACAGCATTTTAATAATCGCTCATAGGCTATCTACTATAAAAAATGCAGACAGGATCATCTTGTTAAATAAAGGAGAGATAGACCAGGTAGGCACATTTGATGAACTTTTCGCTCAGTCGCCGGCATTTAAAAAAATGGTACAGTTACAGGGATTCGGCCTGGTAGATTGAGCAGGCTTGATTTAATAATGTTGACAACAGTCGTGAGGTCAAACATTCCTTATCAATGAAAAGAGAATGAGCGAATGATTGCAGTAACAACAACAGAATAGGGCATCAAAAACACCTGATAAATGTTCGCGGTAAAAAATACCAATGATAAAAAGAATACTATATAAAAAAACACTGGCAAATAAACAACTGAGAGCAGATTTGTTTCGGTATGAAGCCGATCTGAGCTATACTGCTTTTAAAAAATCTTTTAGGAATACCGGATTTCATTTTACACTCTTCTTCAGGCTTAGCTGGTCGTTGAGCAAATATGCACTGGTGGGCATGTACGCACGCTGGATGTACAGAAAATTAAGTTTCAAATATGGTTACCAGATACCACGGAAAACCAGGATTGCCGGGGGTATGCGCATAAGTCACTATGGACCTTTGCTTATTAATAGCAATACGGTGGTGGGTGCAAATAGTTACTTTTCACACAATATCACCATTGGTGAAACAAAGCGTGGAGACAAAAAAGGAGCGCCTGTGCTTGGAGAAAGAGTGTGGCTGGGCCCCGGCGTGGTGATCGTCGGAAAAATAACAATTGGCGACAATGTTTTGATTGCCCCGAATACATATGTAAATATGGATGTCCCATCAAATTGCCTTGTCATTGGCAATCCAGCTAAAATCATACCTCAGAGCGATGCTACGGAGGGATATATTACAAATTGTTACAGTTTAGAATAACATCGATGAGGAAAAAAACTTGTCAATCCAACCCTTTTTGTAAACATTAAAGCGTTGGAAAATCCCATTACATTTACCTTTGCGAAATTATGAAAAAAGTTTTTTTAGTTACTAAGCTAAGTACTACCAATCTTGGCAACCAGGCGCTATCGATGGAGTTAATAAAATTGTTCAGCAGCAATATAGGGAAAGAAAATTTATATGTTTGTGGCAGGCCATTGGGGTTATATGCTTATGATATGGAAGCTTTGATCGCAAGTACTGAGCCCGATAAGCTATTTGATAAATGGGCAGATGCAGCTGTAAAAAAGTTTCGTTCTCAACATAGTCATGCGAGTTTTAAACCAGGTATTGAAACATTTAAGCTTACCCGTGTATCTACAACAAAGTATGAAGGGATCAAAGTGATCCTGCGCCCGCTGAAGCGTATGTTGAAAAGATTTTCAGTGTATGATAAAACGTACACGCCCAGGATCGCCAATATAAATAGTTGCGATGTTTTAATTTATAGTGGTGCAGGAGAGGTAACGGATAACCATGTTTTTTTGCGCCAGCTGCTGGAAATTCGTATTGCGCAAAAGTTGGGAAAACAAACTGGCGCTGTTAATCAGTCGCTCGTAATAACAACCGAACCTTTTAAGAAGATCGTGAAACTGGTTTATGGAAACATGAACCAAATCGTGGTACGTGGTGCCATTTCCAAAACAAATATTACGGCTTTTGGTGTTGATAGTAATAAGATCATCACTGCACCTGATACTGCGATCCGAACAATTGCTGCGCCGGGTGGGGTTAGGAAAAAAGGAACGGTTGGTATAAATATTACTCCTGTGCCCGTGATTAATTATGAATGGAAGGATGTTGAAGCAATTGTAAATAAATTAAGAGAATACAACAAAGAAATTGTATTCGTTACAAATGAGCCACATGGAGATATTTCTGTACAGGAAAAATTCAAGGCATCCTTTAATATTGATGCATTGGGTGAAGCCAAAGATTACATGGAATATGCCATGCAATTATCAGCCTTCGATTATGTGATCAGTGCACGGTTGCATACAAATGTTATGGCACTGTCTGTTAGTGTTCCGGTTATACCTATTGAAGGAAGAATGTTCAAGACAAAAGAACTTTTTCAGCTATTTGAATATCCGCTTCCCACGGTTAATGTTGATAACACAGAATGGGCACAGTCAGTAATAGATTCTATAGATCTCATAGAACGGGGAACTATTGATTTTCCTGCGTATTTTAAAAATGTATTGGTAAAGCATAAGGAAGAAGTGAAGTATAATGTGAGTTGGGTGAATAACAATTAATTGATTTGATGATTTGATAATGAAAACTTTTATTTGGAATGTTTTCAAATTAAACGGCTCTAATCATCAAATCATCAAATTATCAAATTATCAAATCATCACATCATCACATCATCAAATTAACGGATGAAAGTTTTTTTTACATTAGATAGTTTGGCAAATGGGGGTACTGAAAAGAGTACTGTGGATATTCTGAGTTATTTTTCGAAGGATATAGAACTAAAGGTTGTTCACCTGCTTCCCGGTTTTGATTTGAAGCCTGCCTATGAAAAAGCAGGTATCCCTTTACATTATCTTGATATTGGCGGCAGGCATTCCTATCATAAAGGAATACCACGGCTGATCAGGTTGATCAGGAAAGAAAAGCCTGACCTGATTGTTTCTTCCATCCTCACCGCAAATCTTACTTCAAGGATAGCGGGATTAATTACACGTACACCTGTGGTAGGCACTTTTGTAAATGATAGTTATGGTGAGATACGCATAGAAGAAATGCGAAAGAAAAAACAGTATTCAAAATTTCGTTTGTTCTGGTTGTTCGATAAATGGACATCAGGGATACCTGTTTACTGGATATCAAATGCCGTTTCAATTGCACAAAGTAATGCGAGGGCACTGGGAATAGGAAAAAAAAAGATCAAGGTGATATATCGTGGACGTGAAACGGATGTATTCCCGCTGCGCCAGCCTTTGCCTGTTGCTGATAATTTTCGCTTTGTATTTGTTGGAAGGATGGTGGAAAGAAAAGGGCTTGCGGAATTGATCACAGCTTTTAGCGAGCTGAAAAAAAAGCAAAGCAATATTACGCTGGATATTTTCGGTGATGGGTTGTTCAGGAAAAGGACAGAGGCGTTGATTGATGAATTTCAACTACGCGATTCCGTTACATTGTACGGGATGGTTGCCAATGGCTGGAAAAAATTATATGATGCTCATTGTTTTGTTTTTCCTTCCTGGTATGAAGGGTTCAGTGGCGCATTGATTGAAGCGATGATGGCAGGTATTCCTATTATTGCATCCGATATTTCAATGAACCTTGAAGCTGTGAGCAGCGAGACCGCGTTGATATATAAAGTAAAGAGCGTGAATGAACTTGTTGATTGTATGGATAGAATGATCAGTTCATACCCGGCAATGATGCAAATGGCAAGCCGTGCCAGCGCATCTGCAAAAAGCAGGTTTGATATAAAAGTGATTGCAAATGAATATGAGTCGTTTCTAAGAAAGGTAGTTGAAAAAAAGGTAGATGAAGAAGATTTAGTTGATGTGTGATGCGGGAAGCGGGAAGCGGGATGTGGGATGCGGGATGCGGGATGCGGGAT
>JBDSBG010000109.1:0-27774 GCA_039921685.1 Ferruginibacter sp. | reverse complement strand
ATTTTGGAAAAGTTTCTGCAGGAGCGGGTACTGAGCAACGTTACCAGGCATCTGTATCACTTAATAAATTCAATAACGAGCAGCAGATTTCCTTATTGGGTAATTTGAATAATACAAATGCAAGTACGTTTAGTTTTGGCGGTATAGGTGGCAGCATGGGAAACATGATGATGAGTATGGCAAAAAGTATGGGCATTGGCCAGGGTGGCGGCGGAATCGGGGCGACCCTTGGCAATTTCGGCATCAACGATGGTATTGGCACAACAAAATCAATCGGGCTCAATTATGCTGATAAATGGAGTTCAAAAATAAATGTAAATGGAAGTTATACGTACTCTGAAAAAGCGATCAGCACTATAAAGGCAATTGGGAAGCAGAATTTTTCGGCAGATTTTCCTAATACAAATAACCAGCAGTCTACAGATTATACGGTAACCGATAACCACAGGTTCAATTTTAACCTTGAATACAATATCGATTCGTTTAACTATTTAAAGTTCACTCCAAATATATCTTACAAAAAAACTAACAGCGATTTTTACGAGGCTCACGTGATCCTCGATAAAGATGAAAGAAAGATAAGTGATGGTACCATTGATGAATTTGCCATTTCAAAACTACCAAACCTGAACGGCAACCTTTTACTTAATCATCGTTTTCATAAAAAAGGAAGAAATCTTTCGGTCAATTTAAATGGCAGTAAGTCCTCTACCAGGGGAACCGATGACATATCGAACCAGAACTATATTTATGGACAACTACCAGGGCCAGGCCCATTTCCCGGTGGAAGCAGTTTTAGCGGATTCAATCGACAGTACATACCACAGGATAATGACAACAGTAGTTTTGGAATCCGTGTTTCATACAATGAACCTTTGAGTAAAAAGCGGAGCCTTGAATTTAATTACGCATATAACTATCAATTCACAGGCAATGACAGGCAAACGTACAATGTTGATTCGGCATCATCAGACAAGAATTACGTGGATAGCTTAAGCAGTATCTACAGTAATGTTTATATAATAAACAGGGTTGGGGTAAATTTTAAAACCAATGCTAAAAAGTATAATTATACTGTTGGCCTCGCCGTGCAGGCGGGATCAATCGAAAGCGACAATGCGATCAACAATAAGGATAACTACACACAGCATCTCGTAAATTTTTATCCTGTAATTCGTTTTGCCTATAATTTTTCAAGAAGCAGGTCATTCAATTTAAACTACAATGGATCATCCAGTCAACCAGGTTATAGCCAGTTAAATCCTGCAACTGATAATTCAAATTCATTGTACATCACAAAAGGTAACCCGGATTTGAAACCTGAGTTCACTAACACATTGAGTACGCGGTATAATAATTTTGATTTTATAAGTGGCAATGTTTTTTTTGGGAGTATTTCCGGATCTTTTACTACTGATAAAATTGTTACAAATACACGCCAGCTTGGTTTCGGCAGGCAGGAGATCACTTATTTGAATACCGACGGATTTTTCACAGTAACGGCCTTCTATAATATTTCAAGGCCCAGGCAAAACAGGAAATATGTATTTAACTGGGGCGGCAATATTATTTATAACAACAATATTTCCTTTATAAACAGCGAACGAAATATTGCATACAATTGGGTATTTGGCCAAAGGATCTCTGAGGATTTTAAAATAAAAAAATGGCTGGAAACAAACGCAACGGTTAATTACAGTTTAAATAGCACAAAGAATAGCCTGACATTATCAGGGATTTCCAATACAACCACCAATACATGGAACCTGGCTAACACAACACGGGTCTTCATAACCGAAGATTTCATTATTAGCTATGATATAGACAAAACATTCAATTCAGGTTATTCCGGTAATGTAAATGCAAACCCGCTGGTTGTAAACAGCACGATAGAGAAACAATTCCTGAAAAAGAAAAACCTGTCTGTTAAACTACAGGCTTTCGATATATTCAATGAAAATAAAGGCATAAGCAGATCAGTTACCGGTTCAGAAATAACAGATACAAGAACGAATAGGCTTTCCCGTTACTTTCTGTTGAGTTTTGTATTACGGTTAAATAAATTTGCCGGAGATCAGCAGGGGCAAATGAAAATGATGGGTCCGGGTGGGCCGGGCGGACCGCCGCCAGGAATGAGGCCGTTTTGATTCTGTTCCGTGAGGAGAGACGACTATGTTTCTGCTTGAGCTGATGCTGATGTCAATCTACTTCGCTATTGCAATTTTCACCTTTTTGTTCTTTATCTTTTCATCTTTGATATCTTCAACTACCTGCCCAATTTTGGATTTTCTAACAGCCACGAATGCTGAAAAATCTTTCACCTCGATCAGGCCAATTTCATCTTTTTTCAGGTGGGCCTTGTTTGATAGGAAGCCCACGATATCGATTTTGTTGATCTTGTCTTTTTTGCCCGCCGCAATGAAAAGCGTGCTCCATTTTGGTTTATCAGGTATAGCAACATTTCCCGGCAGCTCGAATTGTATTGATACATCCAGTATATAGCCTGGTAATTTTTCTTCAGGAGAATAAAGCACGTACACATTACCGGTAGCATCCATCCGGGCTGTACGGCCATTCCGGTGGGTAAAGCTATCCTCCGTTAACGGGAGGTGATAATGAATAATGCTACGAATATTGGCAATATCAAGGCCGCGGCTTGCCAGGTCGGTTGTAACAAGAATATTGGAACTGCTGTTCTTAAATTTACAAAGGGCTACCTCACGATCCTGTTGTTCCATGCCACCGTGATAGAATACATTTACAATGCCTTTCTCGGATAAGAAATTGCTGGTGCGCTCAACTGCATCACGATGATTACAAAATACAATAGTTGATGTATCATTAAGGTAACAAAGCAGGTTAAAAAGCGTTTCTAATTTATCAATTTCGGGCGAGCGAACAGCTTTGATGCTCAAGGCTTCAGGATTTTCTTTTGCGTCATCTAGAAAATTGAGTGTAAGGGCATCCTGCATTTTTGTGTAAGCGGGAATTTCGACTGCATTTGTTGCAGAAGTGAGCATTCGCATTTTCACTGAAGGCAGTGATTTCAAAATGAATTCCATTTCTTCCAGAAAACCAAGTTCAAGGATCTTATCAAATTCATCCAGGACAAGGAATTCGATTGCAGAGAGGTCAATGTTGTTCCTTCGAATATGGTCTGCCATTCGCCCGGCTGTTGCAATGATAATGGCAGGAGGTTGTTTAAGATTATTTTCTTCAATTTCTCTTTTATGCCCGCCGTAACATGCAGTGATCTTATAACCCGTTTGCATTTGCTTTAAAACGCCTTCGATCTGGAGCGCCAGTTCACGTGAAGGAACCATGATAAGGGCCTGCACCAGTTTGATTTCCTGGTCAAGTGATTTCAAAAGAGGCACCAAAAAAGCCAGGGTTTTTCCGGACCCTGTGGCAGATAATAAGATGAGTTCTTTATTTTGTTTCGTAGCTTCTATAGTCTCCAACTGCATTGGGTTAAGTTCCTTAATTCCCAATTTTTCAAGCATAGCATCTTCCATGTCATTCATTTTTTCCATTCGGCAAAAGTACCGCATATCTGGAGGGTAAGGAATTTTAAGTTTGAGCTTCGAGCCCCAGCCATTTGATATACGCATATTGCCTATAATTAATATTATGTTAAACAGGCGCACACGCCTGACTATGCCTACACTACATTTGATTTTAAAATAAAAAAAGCTTCAAAATAGAAATGTACAACCGGTCAAAGTTGTACATTAGCTATGAATTCAAAAGCGGCTCGGACATCGTTCGGACAATAGGCCTCCAAAACCTGAACGATCGGTGCACGGGCTGTCTTTTTTTATTTTAAAATCAAATCTGCTTCCCACAAGCCAACGCTAACCTTCGCTACACAGCCAACACGCATCTTTTTTGTCGGCTTGAAAACTTACAAAAAAGCCTTCCCTCTGCACACCTGGGTAACATAATATAGCCTTATAGTCTCTTCCGTTAGTTTAGCATCTATAGCGGCTACGCCGATTTTGCGTTTACCATGTTGCGATTTTTTTATATTTAGTTTTCCCTTTGGAAAATTAAAAAATCGCAACATGGTAAACGATTGCAACTAACGGTCACCTATAAGGTGATTTTATGTTAAACAGGCGCACAAGTGCTTTGTATTATTTTCTCCCTACGCTCTCCTGCGTTATGTGTAGACCGGGTTAGATGGTGGGATGCATCAAAGTAATTGGATTCACCCATTAATTTTGACTTTTCAGAACTTCCGGCAGAAAATTTCGTAAGTGTAGGTAATTAGCGGTTTTGATTAATTGCATAACCTACCTGCTAATCAAATGAAAGATGCCCCTTACGGGGCTTTCTTTTTAAAATAGACCTGAAAATATTTATGAATAATATGCTCATCGTAAATATCCAGGATCGTTTCCATCATGAATGATAAACAATAGCCGCTCCGATAAAACTATAACTCTAAAAGAAACCTGGAAATCATCATCCATCAATCTTACCTGATCCCTTCTAATCAAGTCAACATTATTACCATCAAAAATTAATCGGTGAAAGTAAGTACAGTACATGGTATTGTTTATCACAATTATTGAGCGTTTCCTTTTATTTACTGTTTTAAAACCATACCTTGATACACCCAAAGCTACTGTCATGAAACTAAAAAGAATTTTAGTTGTAGATGATGATGCGGACGATCAGCAATTCTTTCGTGAAGGAATGGATATGCTGGCAGAAAAATTATATTGTGAAAGGGCACACAGTGGCACTGAAGCCCTCGATATTTTAGATAAGCTCCCCCCCTTTGATTTGATATTCCTCGACCTGAATATGCCATTAATGAATGGGTTTGATTTATTAATTATTTTAAAAACAGATACAAAATACAAGGCCATACCAGTGGTCATAATGTCCACTTCCGATTCTCATGCGGATATTCAAAAATGTATGCAATTGGGTGCTGAAAAGTATTTAGTGAAGCCATGCGAACTGGAAGAAATGGTAAGCAACCTGACGGAAGTTTTAACCATCCTGGATTAGCTGGCTTCGACAATCAGATACATATCTGCATCCCTGGACTTTCCTTTTTTTGCGGAGATTTTTCAGGGAGGCTGTATCCATCAATTTTTTTGTTTTTTCTCGAGTGCGATACGATAAAACCTTGAGGATCAAATGAAACGGAAGGTATAAACTGATCCACAAGAATGCCCGTCCTGGGACCTTTTACGCAAAAAAGAAAATTTTTAACAGGTCTTTCCTCATCATGGCACAGAGATTGAATTAGAGGGGTTGTTCCAATGATTCTAGCAAAAACGACAAGCTACCTTTGACACTAATTATATAGAGAGCGCCCCATAACAGGGGCTCTCTTTTTACCCGGTACCCATTATAATTATTGAAAGTTTTGCAATAAGATTTCTTCCTGGTCCGTTTATGCTGCAATATGTTTTTAGATATCGCCATATGCGTTCTAGCAATCGTTATTCTCGTAATAGCGATCATTGGCATCAGGCTTTTTATTATCCAAAGAAAGGATAAAGGAAGTCATTTATAAAGAGTTTTTCCGTACACTATAAGCAATGAAGACAGGCCCCTTTTTAAGGGGCCATCTTTTTTCTATGCAAGCCAGGAAAGTTTTTAGTTCCTTCACAATAAATCCTGGAAAAAAATAGACAACTTACTAATCCGTGGCTGGTCATAAGTCAATAAAGGCCTTTCAAATGACGGCAGCAATACATATCTCTAATTTTGATAGGCTTTTCCTTTCCAGGAATTTATTTGGATTGGACGAATTGATTCCGGTCCGGGGTCCTCAACCAGCAATGTTCCAGATGCACCAGGGCTCTGCAAAAGGTGAGCAAATAATAATATCGGTTTATTATTTGGCTGTCTTTTGAAAAATGAGGAGACTGCTTCGGGCTTGCATAATAAATTATTCACTTTCAAAATGGTTGCAGGTTCTTTCTCGACCATAAAAATAAAATCAACTTTATCTGGTGCTGATTGCGAAATGTAAACTGACTTTTTAAAATCTTTGTATTCTTCCCTCATGTATTTACTGAACCTTAAATAATCGGAAACATCCTGTGGGCGGAACACAATTCCAATTTGCCCGGGGATATCACTGCCGCCCGAAAAAAGTGAGTAAATTCCTGGCGTAAAACTTATACGCAAGGCTTTACCAATGCTTTCTTCTAGTTCGGAATCTGTCATGGAATCTAATATAGTGATTAAGTTTCAGAAGAAATGAATAAGTGAAATCATGGCGTCCTTTTGAAAATCTCCCCATTTTATTAACCCCGTTACCTTCACCGGATTCACGTCCCTGAAAAATGAGCCTGATGCATCCGGAAACAATTATTTTTCCTGTTTTAACTTTACCAGGCTCCATTTTACAGCAAAAAAAGAGCAATTACTTATCGCAAAACGGTCCACTACCCTTCCTTCATTATTATTATTCCAGGCAGTGACATAAGATTTTCGACAATTTTACGTTATACAGGGAAAATTTATTCTATGAAACAAGTAGCCGTAAGTTTCCCCCTCGATGTAAATATCACCAGAAGCCAGATAACTGAACTTGTAAACTGTTGCCTGGACAGCGTAAAAGCTGAGGTACTTAGCTGGAACGGTTTTGTGGATCTCAGAGAAACGGAAGATGGCAATTACGTTTTGATCGCAAAATGTGATAACGAGGCGATCAGGAGCAAAATGCAGGACCTCCTGAATATGGAGGTTAGCCGTTTGAATGCTGCTTAATTATTCCATTGCTGGATATTATTGGTGGTTCTGTCACTTAGGCTGTGCCATACAGTTAGATGCTTTTATTCAATGCTCTTACAAGGGTATCTTGCAAACCCTCATACCTGGTGAAACAAACCCAACATAACGGTTAGGCCTAACCATTTGTTTACCAACCTGTAGTATATAGTACTACGGTAATATCAATTAAAATACTACTGCCAGGTCTTTTATTCTTTTGTAGATTGCGTATTCCAAATATCTATGAAGGATTTACTTAACAATGTCCTTAATTTTTTTTACGTCGAGAAGGTGCCAACTTCCGCCTATAATAACAGGTTAATCTTCGGCATTTCAGAAAGCGACTTTTACAGCATTATTGACCTGTTGGAAGATTCGAAACTTATTGAAGCTGTCGGTATACGGCACTCAATACAGGGTTACAATCTCTACCAGATAACAGCCCTGGGTATTCAATTTATGGAGTCAGGTGGATTCAAAGAGGGAAGTTGATAATCCAGAAGTATCCGTAATCGATGGCTTCGCCGAATCGAAATTATCGTACCATTTTCCAAATTATCGTATTTACGAAAGAAGCCACTTAAAAAAGTGGCCTCCTTATTTTTATACATTTTCACTCAACTTATTCTTCGGAGAATTCAAATGGGTTTTATTCAGGATTTTCAACTGCGGACTCTCTGTTTTCTGCATCGGTGTCCGTACTCGTACCTGTTTCACCTGTTATTGAATCCGAAATAACCTCATCAAGTTCCTCTTCTTTTTCATCCATCTGGGTGATGGCTGCGATCTCGTCGCCTTCATCCACTTTAATAAGCTTCACACCCTGTGTTGCTCTACCCTGCTCACTGATCTGGTTCACAGCCATACGAATCGTGATACCGGAAACGCAGGTGATCATCAGGTCCTCTTTCTCCGTAACATCAAGCAGGCCAACCAGCCCACCAGTTTTTTCGGTTACATTAATGGTCTTTACTCCTTTTCCACCACGATTTGTAATTCGATAGTTCGGTTCCTTTGTTTCAGGATCATCGAGGAAAGTCCTTTTGCCATAACCCTTCTCACTCACTACCAGCACGGTTTTAGATTTATCCTCCTTATTCACACAAATCATACCTACCACTTCATCATTTTTAACATCAAGATCAATCCCACTAACGCCAGTGGCACCACGACCAGTTGGACGCACGGTTTTTTCCGGGAAGCGAATTGCACGGCCACTCTTTATCGCCATCATGATCTCGCAATTACCGTCCGTCATTCTTGCTGCCAGGAGCTGGTCACCGTCAACGATATTGATCGCGTTGATCCCGTTTTGCCTGGGCCTGCTGAAATCTTTTAGGTTTGTTTTTTTGATTGTACCCTGTTTGGTACATAGTACGATGAAGTGGTTGGCTAAATATTCTTCGTCGTCAAAGTTCTTTACATCAATGATTGCACGCACTTTATCATCCGGGGGAATTTGAACAAGATTCTGGATGGCCCTGCCTTTACTGGTACGGTCTCCTTCAGGTATCTGGTACACTTTTAGCCAAAAACATTTCCCTTTTTCAGTAAAGAATAACAGGGTATGATGGGTTGAAGCAACAAACAGGTGTTCGATATAATCTTCCTGCCTGGTGCTGCTGCCTTTTGCTCCGCGGCCGCCACGGCGTTGCTGACGGTATTCTGTAGCCGAAGTTCTTTTGATATAACCTAAATGAGAAATGGTGACCACTACATCTTCTTCTTCAATAAGGTCAAGCATATCTATTTCGTCATCTGCATGTACGATCTCTGTCATGCGTTCATCACCAAATTTGGCTTTTACTTCAAGCAATTCGGTTTTAATAATGTCGTAACGCATACTTTCGTTTGCAAGTATCTCTTTCAGCCTGTCGATCAGCTTCATTAATTCTGCATGTTCTTCCCGGATCTTATTGATCTCCATACCGGTCAAACGTTGTAAACGTAATTCCAAAACAGCCTTTGCCTGAATCTCGGTCATGCCGAAATTTGTAATCAATCCTTCCTGTGCAATATTTGGAGTAGCACTCTCCCTGATCAGTTTTATTACTGCATCCAGATTATCCAATGCGATAATATAACCTTCCAGGATATGAGCTCTTTCCTCTGCCTTACGCAATTCATATTTTGTACGACGCACCACTACTTCATGCCTGAACTCAATGAATTCTGCAATAAGATCTTTGATGTTTAAAATACGTGGCCGCCCTTTTACAAGTGCAACGTTATTTATACCAAAAGAAGTTTGTAGCTCAGAATTTTTATAAAGCTGGTTGATAACAACCTGTGCAACTGCATCTTTTCTTAATTCAATTACGATCCTTGTTCCTTCCTTGTTATTACTTTCGTTATTTACGTCGCTGATGCCATCAATCACTTTATCGTTGATCAACTCTCCAATTTTCTGTGTGAGTGCATCCCTGTTTACCTGGTAAGGAATCTCAGTAATGATAATTTTCTCTCTGCCTTTAGCATCCGTTTCCACCGTGGTTTTACCTCTGAGCACTACCCGGCCACGGCCTGTCAATAAAGCTGCTT
This sequence comes from Ferruginibacter sp., assembly GCA_039921685.1. GTDB lineage: Bacteria > Bacteroidota > Bacteroidia > Chitinophagales > Chitinophagaceae > Ferruginibacter. Next base: position 18,489 of record JBDSBG010000109.1, on the reverse strand, counting down.
TCACACCTTCATATCCATAGATTGCTCCTCCCGTTGGAAAATCAGGAGCTTTTACATATTTAATAAGTTCTTCTGCAGTGATCTCGCGGTTTTCAATATGAGCAATACATCCGTCAACTACTTCCCCGAGATTATGAGGCATCATGTTGGTAGCCATACCCACAGCTATCCCACTGCTACCATTTACAAGTAACTGCGGCACGCGGGTAGGCAATACCGTTGGTTCCTTTAAAGAATCATCAAAATTCAGTTGGTAGTCTACGGTGTCCTTGTCAATATCCTCGATCATTGCTTCGGCAAATTTCTCCATCCGCACTTCGGTATAACGCATAGCTGCTGGCGGATCTCCATCCTGGCTACCAAAATTTCCCTGGCCATCGATCAGTTTGTAACGCATTGCCCAATCCTGGGCCATACGAACCATGGTAAAATAAATGGATGAATCACCATGAGGATGATATTTACCCATTACTTCACCCACGATACGGGCCGATTTTTTATAAGGCCGGTTGCTGTAATTGGCCAGCTCTATCATTCCAAATAATACCCTGCGGTGAACCGGTTTAAAACCATCACGAACATCAGGAAGTGCCCTGCCCACGATCACACTCATAGAGTAATCGATGTAGGAGGTCTTCATTTGCTCTTCGATATTTACCGGGATAATTTTGCCCCGGTTGTTGAGGTTTCCTTCGTTGTTAATCTCGTTATTTTCCATAAATTTTACTAGGTGGCGAAAGTATCGAATTTTGGTCGTTTTTCAAGCCTAAAATGACTGTTTTTGCGTTAATGTTGTACACATTTTTTAAGTTGCTGTGGAGAACTTGAAAGCCTTGATTTAGCCAGTTAATGATTTGACATTCAGCCTGCTTAAACTTCAGTAAATACGAATCTTTTCAGGATGGTCGCAACCATCAAATGATCAAATGGCCGAATCATCAAATTAAATTAAATAACTTGCCGGAAAAAGCAACAATTTGAAAACAATCCTTTTATTTGGTGCCGGGAAATCTGCGTCGGTTTTGATCGATTATTTAATGAAAGAATCAGAGGCCAATGGCTGGAAATTTATCATTGCAGATGCTGACAGGAACCAGATCCTTGCTAAAACCAATAATTCCCCTTTTGCAGAAGCCGTTCAGCTTGATATTAATAATGACAATGAAAGATCAAGGCTCATTGAAAAATCGCATGTAGTTATTTCGATGATGCCCCCCAGCCTGCATTTTTTGATTGCCAAGGATTGTGTTGAATACCGCAAACATTTATTAACAGCCTCCTATCTTGACCCGCAAATAAAAAGCCTGCAGGATGAGATCAATCACCGTAAATTATTTTTCCTATGCGAGATGGGGCTTGATCCCGGGATTGACCATATGAGTGCTATGCAATTATTTGACAGTATAAAAGCGGAGGGCGGCGTGGTAAATTCTTTCAAGAGCCATTGCGGTGGATTGGTTGCCCCGGAAAGTGATAATAATCCCTGGCATTATAAAATAAGCTGGAACCCACGCAATATAGTACTGGCAGGTAAAGCGGGGGCTATTTATAAAATGGATGGTAAGCTTGTAGAGGAAAAATATGAAGAGCTGTTTGATGCCGACAGGATGGTTACTACCGGTAACGAGCAACTGCCCGTATTGAGTTACTATCCAAACAGGAACAGCATGCCTTATATTGATCTGTATAAACTGCACCATGCAGACACTTTTATCCGCACCACACTTCGTTACCCGGACTTTATGCATGGCTGGAAAAATATTGTTGAGCTGAAACTAACAGATGAAACCCAGCAATACCAAACAGATGGAAAAACACTGCACGATTTTTTTCGTGAGCACCTGGAAAAAAATGGCTTTGGAGAATGGCTTGAACAAAATCTTACGGAAAGGCTTTCTGAAACAAAAAGCCTGCTGGAGAACCTGATGAAGATCATTGAAGCCGAAGAAAAAGCAGAGGAATCGGGAGAATCTATACCAGGAAATTTCATGTTGGTGGATGAAGCAGGAGATCTTAAAAATATTGAAGTAGAGGAAATTAAGACCAATGCTGCCGCTGCCATGGCCAGCAAAATGCATGAGGCGAATCTTATTATGAAACAACTGTTTTTCCTGGGAATGGATGATAACGAAACCATGATCAATAAAGGTTTATGCAGTGCTGCAGATGTATTGCAAATAGCGTTGGAGAAAAAACTTGCATTGTTGCCGGGAGATAAAGATATGATCGTAATGGTGCACGAAATAGAATATACTGTGGATCAAAAAAGAAGATCCATCCATAGTTCCCTGCTGGTAAAAGGCGACGATCATATTCATACCGCTATGGCAAAAACCGTAGGCTTACCATTAGGCATAGCTGCGAAATTGATTTTAACTGATGAACTGAAATTGACCGGCCTTCACATTCCGGTTAATAAAGAAATTTACGAACCCGTAATGAAGGAACTGGCGAAACACGGGGTAGTATTTACGGAAGACAGGCGGGAAATATGAAATATCTCATCTAAAAACCAAAACGTAAATCGATACCGTTAACTGAAAGCCGAAATCAAGAACGTATAATAACCTGCTCTCCTACTTTCTGTTGTTGAGTTTCCTGTTGGATGTGCATAATTTTACATCTTACATTTCGGCCTGTTTCAACATTTTCAATAGCTCTGCTACTCCTTCCGTAGCCGATTTTTCTAAAAGAATGATATTTTGATATTCACCTACACGAGGGATTTTTTTATCTATGATGTATTTTGGTGCTCCCGCTGGCACGAAATCAATTAACCCCGCTGCCGGATAAACCTGCAATGAAGTTCCTATTAAAATAAAAATATCTGCCTCTCCCATGATTGAAGCTGCTTTCCCGATCATAGGTACCGGTTCTTCAAACCAAACAATGTGGGGTCTTAACTGGGCACCGTCTGTTGCTAATTGGCCAAGCATTATATCACCCCTTATTTCTGTGATCAAAGATTCATTTTCACAACTGCGCATTTTGAAAATTTCCCCATGTAAATGGCAAACGTTTGTTGAACCGGCTCTCTCGTGCAGGTCATCAATGTTTTGTGTAACAATGGTTACCTTGTATTCCTTTTCTAACTCAGCGAGTCCAATATGAGCTGTATTGGGTTTTGCGGTTGCAACGTCCATTCTTCTCATGTTGTAAAAATCCAGCACAAGCTGCGGGTCTTTTTTGAATGCACGTGGCGTTGCAACGTCCTCAATATTATAACCCATCCATAAGCCATCGCTGTCGCGGAATGTTTTTAGGCCGCTTTCTGCAGATATGCCGGCACCCGTTAAGATAACGATGTGTTTTTTTTGAGACATGTTTTTTAAACACAAATTTAAAGCACGAATTTCACGAATTTCACGAATTGCACGAATTAAGACTTGGGCAAAGTTGCTTTTGTACCAGCAAAGAATTTATCAGGCCCTGTTTTTCTCCAAATAAAGATGCCAATAAATATTATTAATAGTAAGGGCCATACCGACAAGAGCCCGACAATAAGATTTGCGATCCAGCCTGAGCCCGATTTAAATGCTATTGCAACCCTGGTTAGAAATGATGGCTCTATCGTATCGGCAGGTTTATAATTCGTCATGAGTTGATAAAAATGGAGGTTGATGGTGCTGAATGCAGTTTGATGGGAAAGATAGTTTACCTGCACGGCAGCGGATTCAATTTCTTCCTGTACCTCGTCAAGGTCTTCCTGTGCTTTTGTTATATCGGCAATCTTTTTTGACTGTTTCATCAATTCAAAGTATCGTAAACGTTTCTCCTTTTTAATTTCCAGTCTTGATTTTGTGTCAATGATCTTTCTTGTAACATCGTCGGTATTTATTTTTCTCTCGAGCACCTTTGTGTCAGAACCTGGCAATTCATTCATCAATGTTTCAAATTGTTCTACTTGTACTTTGATAACAATGGAAGTTTCGTTTTTTTCTGCGGTCAGGCTTTGGTCTTCCTGTGCAATATAACCACCATATTGCTTCACTGTTTTATACACGCCATCGTTGTATTTTTTGAAATCCGGAACCTCAATTTTTAAAGAAGCTGTTTTGATTATTTTGTTGTTCCAGTCTGTATTTACAGTGAGCTTTGGTATTGCCATTTTTGCAACGGAATCCTGTACCTGAAATTGAGGACCAGGAAAGCTAATCTGCTGGTCTGTTTGATACGAGCCGGCAGAATCAGCAGCGAGCGGTTGCAACTCGACTTTCTTTGCGTCTTTGCCTTCATTTTGAACAGTGTTACATGAGCATACGATGATCAACAGCAAACTTGTGCTGAAAAATAATTTTTTCATACCAGGGGTTTTTAAATGAGAAGATATTTCTTGATACAAATGGTATGAAGAATGTAACCGTAGTGGAATGTTAAATGTAATCAAAGCTGCAAAATGCTGAAAGCTGTTCCGAAATTCAGCAAAGATTAGTTTATGATTTTAAAAAAAATGAACTGATCATTTCCAATGGGATGCATTTAGGATCATTCATCTATAGACAAGATAGTCCTTCGTCAATCTTTAAGGGGAGGTATTTTTAAACAACTTTCATGCTTCCAGCATTCACATTCCCGCAAGGTTCATAATTAATTTCCACTCGTCATCTTTCACTGTCTGCACAGATAGTCTTCCTAGTCTTACAAGATCCATATTGGCAAAACGTTTATCGGTTTTTAGTAGTGAAAGTGGTACAGGAATTTTTAATTTTTTTACGGGCTTTAGGTCAACAGCAACCCAGGCATCATCAGCTGTTGTAGGATCCTGGTAAAATTCTTTCGCCACCTTCGCAAGACCCACAATCGCCATACCTTCATTGCTATGATAGAATAAAACCTCATCGCCTTTTTTCATTGCCTTCAGATTGATTCGGGCAGCGTAATTACGTACACCGTCCCAGGTGGTATTTTTGTCTTTTACGAGTTGGTCCCAACTATATGTGGAAGGTTCAGATTTTACAAGCCAGTATGCCATTTTTTTATGCAATAGTGAGCTGTAAATATCACTAAATAATAAATAGGATATCCTGTTTTTATAAAAACATATACCCTGAAATAAAAATAGTCCTGCAAAAAATGCATGGACTATTTTTTCACTGCAGAATAATACTAGATAACTTGTTGTGCGGGGATAATTGCTTCTTCTTTTTTGGCGCCTTCCTTCATTCCCTTTTCAATTTCGCTTTTCACGCTGTCTTTTGCATCATTAAACTCCCTTACGCCTTTACCAATTCCTCTCATCAGGTCTGGTATCTTTTTACCACCAAAAAATAATAATACCACCAGTAAGATCAATATCCACTCTGAGCCGCCCGGCATTGAAAGCAATAAATTTGTGTGTAACATAAAAAATATTTGAGGTTAAAAAATGATTTCCTTCTATTTGATGAAAATTGAGTCGTTTAATTTACGGTTTAAAACCATGGCTGGTTTTTTATTTTGCCGAATGAAGAAATTGTTACTGCAGCGCCTGTTTTCTGCGTTCAACTTGTTTGGCAAGAACGATACTGATCTCGTATAAGAAGATCAAAGGAACTGTTACAATTGCCTGGCTTGTCCAATCCGGTGAAGGAGTTATTACAGCAGCGAGCACCAGGATGACCACATATGCATACTTCCTGTACTGTTTTAAAAGCTTTGGGCTTAAAATACCAAGTTTGGTTAATACATAAGCTATGACGGGCAGCTCAAATCCAATTGCACAACCCAGAATGATGCTGGTAAGTGTATTTATGTAGTCATCGAGGGTCGGTAGATATAAATAAGCCCCCATGTTACCCAATTTATAATTTCCGAGAAAATTAAAAGTAAACGGAGCGAGTAAAAAATATCCAAAAGCCGCTCCCACAAAAAAACAAAGCGAGACCCATCCGAGGCTGGCGGTAACATTTTTGGCTTCTTTATGTGTAAGCGCAGGCTTGATGAACTTCCAGAATTCCCAAAAGACATACGGAAATGCAAGTATAATACCTGCCGTGAGAGATATGGTGATAGCGGATGTGAAGGGGCCACTCACCGTGTTACCAACAAGCTTTATGTCAACCGGTGGCATGCACAATGCATCTCCTATGTGCAGTTTATGACCCAGATTGCAAAGTGCTGTGTAAGAAATAAATTCTTTCCGGGCAGGTGCATAAACAATGTTGTCGAATATCCAATCTATGTAAATGAACATAACAATTGCTGCTAATAATATCGCAATCGCTGATCGGACAAGATGCCATCTCAATTGCTCCAGATGATCCATGAAACTCATTTGTACCGGGTCAATCTTGAGCTGGAATCTTTGCTTGCTCCTGTTTAAAATACTTTCCATGCAAAATTGTTTAAGGGGAAAAGTTGTAAAGGTTAAGTAAACCACTTACGTACAATTCAACTAACCGGTTTGTACTTACTATTATGCATAAATGCAGTTGTATAAATATGCAGCCTTAATTGGCCAAGTTGGGGAAAAAGTGCTACGGAACAAGACATCGTCCGTCCAATATTTTGTGTGCCATTAATTTTTATTTCCTCCAGGGGCTTTTTAAAAACCAATCTTATATATACTTCGTACCTGAACTAGCAAGGAGGTCGTTCAATTACAGTTCCGGCATCCCTATTATTTACTAATCTACTTTTTAAACAATCAAATTAAAATTTATGAAACAACAAAAATCCTCTCCTCCAATCCAGGAAGAAACGATCATCTCCCCCTATGGATTGCAACGCAGGAACATGTTTAAATTTCTTGGAGCAGCAGCGGCAATAACTGCTGTTGGTGTATCATGTAAAAAAGACGATGATCCCGGAACCATGAATAACGGGGCAGTTAATTTGGGAAGCGGTGATACAGGCATATTAAATTATGCTTATGCTTTGGAACAACTGGAGGCTGCATTTTATACGCAGGTTGTAGCAACACCTTATTCCGGAATTTCTGCAGACGAATTGAACTACATGAAAGACATTAAAAATCATGAGATCATTCATAGAGAATTTTTCAAGGCTGCAATAGGATCTGCTGCTATTATTGGCTTAACAGTAAATTTTTCCTCTATTGATTTTACCAGCAGATCAAGCGTATTGGCCACTGCAATGGCATTCGAAGACTTAGGCGTAAATGCTTACAATGGTGCAGGTAAATTAATCGTAAGCGCAGACTACCTGACACTTGCTGGTAAAATTGTTTCGGTGGAAGCCAGACATGCCGCCTTGATCCGTGATCTTATCACTCCAGGAACATTCGCCAATTCAGTTGACATTAATGCCCTTGATACAGCTAAAAGCCCGGCCGAAGTACTGGCAATTGCAGGAACCTATATTACCAATACAATAGACGCAAGTAATTTACCAACCTCTTAAATTTAAATTTTATGAACTTAAAAAACATATTTACAGAAATCGAAAAAACGGATCCGGAAATATATGACAGGCTCGACACGAGAAGGAATATCATGAAAGGATTTGGAAACTTATCCGGCAAGCTTGCTTTGGCTGCTGTGCCATTGGCGCTTTCCTCATTGCTTAATAAAGCGTATGCAGGTGACAGCGGACAAAGGGTAGATTCAATCAATGATGTGTTGAATTATGCACTTACCCTTGAATACCTTGAAGCAGGATTTTACAACAGCATTGTTGGATCACCCGGCTACCTTACTGCATCGGCTACCGCCCAGGCAGCACTATCGAAAATTGCAGACGATGAAAATAAACACGTTGCCTTTTTGCAAACTGTTTTAGGTGCTGCAGCGGTGCCAACACCAACTTTTGATTTTACCGGTGGAAATGGTTCAGGTGCAGGCCCTTTTGCAGGTTATCTGAACAGCTATGCTATACAGTTAGCTATGGCACAAACCTTTGAAGATACCGGCGTAAGAGCCTACAAAGGACAGGCAACAGCATTGATGTCGGACAATGATATTTTAACTGCTGCCTTAAATATCCATTCTGTTGAGGCACGTCATGCTTCTCATATCAGGCAGATGCGCCGTGCACTCGGCGCTGCTGGTGCGGTACCTGCCGGGGTTGACCTTAAGCCATACATCACTTTAAATCAAAGTGGCATTGCTGCTCCGTTTGATGCGGCAGTTGCTGCAAGTTATGCTGGCGAAGAGGCGACTACACAAGCAACTCTTAATTTGTTAACAATTGGAGGGATGACATTTACTGCAGAAGATGCTTCTGCTGCATTTGATGAAACACTTGATATGGCCCAGGTATTGGCTATTGTAGATCCATTCATTGTTTAAAAAGCATATTACACTTATACAGAGGCATTCCTTTCCGGGAATGCCTTTTTAATTTTATCTATTGTAACGTTGCACCGGCAATGTCAGGTTGCTTCGGCAATCATTTGTGAGAATATTTTTTAGCGGAACGTTTTTACACTTAGGAAGATGTTGCTCCAACAAAAGTTTCAACGCTTTTTGGAAAATGGTTACCAACCGTTCGCAAGAACATCTGCAACATGCATTGTTTTTATCGGCAGATTATTATTCGTGATATAACCCTGGATCTGCATTAAACAGCTAAGGTCTGTTGAAATGATATATTCGGCACCGGTAGCCAACGCATTTTTAGTTTTTTGATCGGCCATGCCTATGGATATGGATTCGAACTTTACAGAGAAGGTTCCTCCAAACCCGCAGCAGGTTTCATTGTCGTTCATTTCTACCAACTCAAGGCCCTTTACACAACTTAACAATTTTCTTGGGCCCTGTTTAATATGGCATTCTCTCAATGCGGCACAACTGTCATGATAGGTGGCTTTAGCATTAAGTTCAGCGCCAAAATTTTCTATCTTTAAAACATCTGTAAGAAATTCAGTGAATTCAAAAACCCGTTTGCCAAGCTGTTTCACCTCGTGCTGTAAAGTTCCGTTCTCAAATAATTTCGGATAATAATTTCTGATAAAACCAACACAACTTGCGCTTGGTGCAACTATATAATCGACGGTATCAAAATCTTTAATGAATTTTTTTGCTACTGATCTTGCTTCATCCCAAAATCCTGCATTGAACGCAGGCTGTCCACAACATGTTTGATTGGTATTGTATTCAACTTCACAGCTCCCCTTCTCCAACACTTTTACCATATTGAATGCAGTCTGTGGGTACAGTTGGTCTACGAAACATGGTATGAATAATTGAACCCGCAGAGGAATTAAAAATTAAAAATTAAAAAAAGAATTGTGAGTAAGGGAAAAATCTACTTATAATTAAAAAGGCAGGTTTTCACCTAACATTATTGGCATTTATCATCCGGCAACAGCTTTATTGCTGACGGCCGTTTCCGGTTTGCAATTTGAACGACTGCGACAGTGCGATCATTTTTATTGCCGTTGCTGCTGCCTCTTTGCCCTTATGGCCGTGCCTGCCCCCTGTCCTTTCATCGGCCTGCATTTTATTGTCGACCGTAAGTATGCCGAAAACAGTTGGAACGGGAAGCAGCAGGTTCAACTGAGTGATCCCATCGGTGACTCCTTTGCATACGTAATCAAAATGTGGGGTATCGCCACGCATCACACAGCCCAATGCAATAAACGCAGTAGGCTTGTCATCCTTGTATTTATGGTTATCCCAATAATTTTTAATTGCAAAGGGAATTTCAAAAGCGCCAGGTACATTGATCACCTTATGGCAAATATTATTTTGTTCCATTACCTCCCTGCATCCCTTTTCCAGCAGGTCAATAATATCGGCGTTCCATTCGGTCCGCACAATAATGATACAGGCATCCTTTGAAAGTTGGATGCCTGAAATATCTGTAATACCTGTTGAAGGGAGCGCCATGATTGTAAAACTTAACTCGTCAAATTAGTTATCACCAAGATCACCTAAGCTTGCCAGTTGTTTAGCAACTTCTCCACTGCTAACGGAACTGTTGTTAGGATATTTATCTTTTAATTTCTTGTATAGTTCGATCGCTTCTTTATTCTTACCGATCGCTTGTGCATATGAAGCAGCAAGCATGAGCGCACTGCCCGTAAAAGCCTCATCTTTTTCATTCACCGATGCGGATTTTTTATAATAGCTCAGTGCGTCATCCGTTTTCTTGAGTTCTGAATATGCATCCCCGATCATTTTATCAGCCATCATTTCAACCTGGGTTGCGCCATTTGCATCGAAATCTTTCAGGTATTTTATCGCTTTATCAAATTCCTTTACCTGCAGGTAAGTAGCACCTGTCATGTATTTAGCCCGGTTAGCAGCGCTGGTTCCATCATAACTGCTAATAACTTTAAGTAAACCTGTTATCTTTTGTCCTTCCAATGAACCGCCGTTCAATACAATGTTCACAGAATCCTTGCTGAAGTTCGTTGTCGCCATTTTATCAAAGATACCTTCGGCCGGGAAGATCAAATCATTGGCAGCATTTTCCTTTGGTAACTTTACAAAATTCTGGTAACCATACCAGCCACCTATCAACAAAATCACTGCCCCGCCAAGATACATAATTGGTTTGCTGTATCTATCCCAAAAGCCTTTTGCTTTTTGTATCACCACGTCACTGTCGTTCGTTACTATGGGTGTGGTGGGTGCTGTTGTTTTAATTTCTGCCATCTTTTTTTAATTATGAATTATCAGTTTTGAGTAAAAGTTTGCAATACGGAACTTTGTTTAATCCGTTATAAAAGGGTAATCTGCCTGCATGTACACATCCTTTAGAAGTTCACTGTCATCCGGCCATGGGCTTTCTTCAGCAAATGTTACGCTGTCGTCTACTTCTTTTCTTACCCTTTCATTGATCATTTCAATTTCTGCATCAGGAACCTTAAACTGCGTTTGTAAGGTCTTTAATACGTGTTCGATCGGATCTTTGGTTTTGTATTCTTCGAGTTCTTCTTTTGTACGATATTTTTGTGGATCACTCATGCTGTGTCCTTTGTAACGGTAGGTTTTAATTTCCAGTAAAGTAGGCCCACCCTTTTCCCTTGCCCTGTTCGTCGCCCTCAATATTGCATTATGCACCGCTTCGGGATTCATGCCATCCACGGCATCAGCCGGCATTTCATATGCATCAGCAATTTTATAAAGATCAAGTGTTTTACTGGTCCTGGAAACTGAGGTACCCATTGCATAGTGATTGTTTTCACAAATGAATACAACCGGTAGGTCCCATAGCATCGCCATATTAAATGTTTCGTGAAGCATGCCCTGTCTTGCAGCACCATCACCAAAAAAGCAGAGCACAACGTTGTTGGTACCACGATAACGCTCCGCAAACGCAAGCCCCGCTCCCGTTCCGATTTGCGCACCTACAATTCCATGTCCTCCAAAGAAATTTTCTTTAACTCCGAAAAAGTGCATGCTCCCACCCTTTCCTTTACTGCAGCCGGTAGCCTTTCCATACAATTCAGCCATGCAGGTTTTGGCAGAAATTCCTTTTGCTATAGCGAGCCCATGATCACGATAAGCGGTGATAAATTTGTCATCGGGATTGGTGGCTGTCATACAGCCAGCTGCAACCGCTTCCTGCCCGATGTACAGATGGCAAAAGCCCCTGATCTTTTGCATGCCATATAACTGACCCGTTTTTTCTTCAAAACGGCGTAAAAGCAGCATCAATTCGTACCAATAGAGATAAGTTTCTTTAGAAAACTTTGTTGCCAATGACGTAAAATTTAGGCGGCAAAGATAAGGGAGAAATGCTAAACAATTACAAGCCGTATTAATTAGGAATTTAGCCGTGTAGTGTGAAAGTTTGCGAAGCAGTTGTGGCAGTGTGCAGAACTTAAGAGAAGTAAACCCATTTGGAAGTTGATAATCGCAGATCTGTTTGGGGCGCATTTTTGTCATCAGGATTTTGAAAACCCAGCATCCACATTCCTTATCTTGCATTTCCATGCTTGCACTAAAAAAAATAATCGTAACACATTTTAAAAATTATGCGTTTAACTCCTTTGAATTTTCTAAAAATGTGGTGGGCATTTGCGGCTTGAACGGAAAAGGAAAAACGAACCTGCTGGATGCGATCTACTATTGTTGTTTCACAAAAAGTTATTTCTCAGGAACTGACCTGCTGAATATAAATTTTGAAAAGGATGGATTCAGGCTGGAAGCATATTTTGAAAAACAAGGCAGCGACCAGAAGGTGATCTGCATTCATCGCGGTTCAACAAAAAAAGAATTTTCACTGAATGATGTACCATATGAAAAACTTTCGAAGCATATCGGCTTATTGCCCGCTGTAATGATAGCCCCTGACGACATAGAATTAATTACGGGGAGCAGTGAAGGGAGAAGAAAATTTGCTGATACCGTTCTAAGCCAGGTAGACCCGGCCTACCTTCAGGAACTTATCACTTACAATAAAGTGCTACAGCAGCGCAACAGCCTGTTGAAAAAAATGGAAGATGATAGAAATGGCTCCATGACAGTTCTTGAAATATTGGATGAACAAATGATAAAGCCGGCAACGATCATTCATGAAAAGCGAAAATTATTCCTGGCAACTTTGATCCCGTTGGTAAAACAATTTTATAACCAGATCTCCAATAATGCAGAAACAATTTCGCTTGAGTATGTGAGTCAATTGAACGGGAATTCATTTGAGAGCCTGCTGAAAGAAAACAGAACCAGGGACCTTGTTTTACAAAGAAGTAACGCAGGAATTCATAAAGACGATATCAGCTTTGTTTTAAACGGGCAGGTGTTTAAAAACATAGCTTCACAGGGACAGCGCAAAAGTTTATTATTTGCATTAAAGCTTGCAGAATTCGAATTATTAAAAATGAACAAGGGCTTTGCCCCACTGCTTTTGCTGGATGATGTTTTTGAAAAATTGGATGATGTGCGCATGCAGCAATTATTGCATTGGGTTTGTAACAAAAATGCGGGAAAGGTTTTTATTACTGATACACACCGAGAACGCCTGGAAGCAGCATTCGGGAAATTGAAAGTGGATTTTCAAATTATTGAGCTATAAGGTTTAAAAGGTTTAAGGCGTTTAAGAGGTTTAAGAGGTTGATCAGCCCTGAAAGATTTTAAACCTCTTAAACCTTTCGAACCTCTTAAACCTTTTAAACCTTTTAAACCTTTTAAACCTCTTAAACCTGTTAAACCTTTTACTAACTTTGAGTTATGGGAGAACTATCGATACAGGAAGCAATGCAACAGTTTTTAAAGCACAGCCGTTTGAAACATGGTATCCAGGCTGCACAGATAGAGGAACTATGGGAAGGGATCATGGGAAAAACAATTGCAAAATATACGGACAAGATTCAGATTATTGGAAGTACACTTTATGTTAGTTCAACTGTTGCCGCCTTAAAAAATGAGTTGGTTTATCAAAAAGAAAAAATCATTGAACAAGTGAATGCCGCGTTAGGAGAAAAAATTATTAAGGACGTAGTGGTGAAGTAAATTGACAATTGATAATGGACAATTGACAATGAAAGTCATTATGCACTATCATACTTTGAAAGTTTTTTAATTGACAATTGTACATTTTCAATTCATTTACTTATTTAAAAGAGGCCTCAACACATAACCCTCCTTTCGTAACAACGAGATGAGTCCCTTTTCACCAACAAGATGGCCTGCCCCAACTGCAATAAAAATATTGGTATCTGGCAGGATTTTTTTCAACTGCTCGGTCCAGTTGCGATTTCGTTGATCAAGTAATACTTCCTGGTTCTTTTCATCCATATTAAACTGCGGATCCTTGAACATTTTTTCAATTGCTGAAAGCTCTTGTTTTTTATATGCCATCAGCATGGTATTAAAATACTTCGAATAAACAGGTAGGCTGTCGATCATATCCAAAAGATCTTTCGCTTGTTCCTGGTACGGTATGCTGTCAAAAACAGAAGCCTGGAAAGCGACTGTTTCAAAACCCCTGATCTCTTTTTTATCTTTTTTAGCCAGTTGCATAATGGCTTCTTCAAGACCGCTCATGGTTTTGCATGGCATTAGTTTGGGATAGAGTAAGGCCTGTAAAAAATTTGGCTTCATTCTTTGCATCATCATCATGCTGGCCTTCAAACTGTCTTTGAAGAAATGTTCTACTCTCGCATATTCTTCCGCGGTGTAAAGGTCTTTCAATGTTTTTCCATCTTTCATATTTATATAAAACAATGCACCCAATGTATTTGCCGGATCATCCATATCCATTTCCAGGTATACTTCTTTTGCGTTTTTTACAGCAGCTTTAAGATTTTCAGAAAGTTGAATATCTTCCTTGCACATCAGGTGAAAGGTTCCAAATAAATAACTTGGTTGGGTAAGATCCCTGCCAGTTATTTCCCAAAGCAAACTATTGTCATCAGGATTTGATTTTAATTTTGCCGCAGGCTGCGAGTGGCATGATTGGAAAAACAGTATTGGCAAAAGAATGAGTGAGTATTTCATGGAATTTTAAATTAGAGCGTTGCTATAGTTAATTAAATTGAGGGAGTTGGTTCCGCTTAGCCTAACCGTCCGTATAAGCTGCCTCCTTTATTGAAGATATGATCTATACTGCTTTCTACGGCAGGATCTTTTTCAACAGGAGGTGCATGATGTGGTTTTATGCGGGCTTCAATAATGAGCGGGCCTTTAGATCCCCAATGTTTGTTTTTGGTAGATGCATTGATCCCATAAATATCATGAGAGGGATTGCAGCGTGTGAAGGCTACCCATAAAAAATTATTCAAAGCCGAAGCAACAAAACCTGCATCATCAGCTATAACAATGATGGGTAAACCTTTTAAACCATCTGTATGTTGCGAAAGTTGTTCATTCAGTTGCTGCATCTCAGTATGTGCATGATCATAGTCGGTAAATGCGGTAAATGTAACTGCTGCAATTCCTGGCATTACCATTTTTGCATCTCGAATAGCAGGAACTGAATTAAGTATTCCAGGAATGGCAGTTGCAAGAGTTCTAATGATTTCTCCATAGGCGGCAAAAACAACTTTGCTGCCACTGTTCAAACCAACGCCGGAATAATCGAGCGTATCGATGGTGGTGTTTGTGTAAAAATGTATGTCTCTTTCCAGGTTTATTCTTTGTAACATGAACTGGAAAAAATCAACGACTTTGTGAGTGCTTATTTCGTTATCATCATCAGCAGTAATAAATAAAAATTTAGCCAGGCTCAGCTGGCCGGTTCCAAGAATATGGTTGGCAATGGTAAGTATTTCTGCCGGTTGTTTGGCGGGAGTATAAGGTGTGTATCTTTCACTTCCTATTGCCAGCAATAAAGGATGCACGCCGGCCGCATCAACTGCGTGGACTTCTTTTAATCCCGGTATTTCCTGTTGAACTGCTGTTCCCGTGATTGCATGTATCAGTTCACCAAAGCTGGTATCTTCCTGGGGAGGGCGGCCCACTACAGTAAATGGCCAGATCGCATCTTTCTTAGCATACACCGAATGCACTTTCATCACGGGAAATAAATGTTTCAAACTATAATATCCAAGGTGATCGCCAAAAGGGCCTTCCGGTTTATTAATGCCCGGTACCAGTTCGCCAGTAATTACAAAATCAGCATCTGTGCTGATGCAATAACCATCTTTATAAGTATAACGAAATCTTCTGCCACCAAGAACGCCGGCAAATTTCATTTCGCTTATGCCTTCCGGTAAGGGCATTACTGCAGCAACGGTATGTGAAGGCGGCCCACCAATGAACACACTTACTTTAAGCGGGATGCCTTTTTGATTTGCCTTTGTTTGATGAATGCCGATGCCACGATGAAGTTGATAATGCAACCCCACTTCTTTATTCATTTCGTATTCATTTCCATTGAGCTGGATGCGGTACATGCCGAGATTTGAATCATTGATACCTGGCTTTTCTGCATCTTCCGTGTATACCTGCGGCAGGGTAATAAATGCGCCGCCATCCATGGGCCAATGATGTATCAATGGAAGATCCGAGATAGCGATCTGCTGCGCCAATACCGGTTTTGAAGATGGATTTTTTAATGGTAAACTTTTAAGTGCAGCAAGTCCGGTATTAAAGTTTTTTAATGGATGCTTTAAAGCCTTCAATGGATCATTTTTTAATGCTATCAGTTGCTGAACAGTGGTGAGGTTTTTTCTAAAAATAAATTCGCTCCTTTGGAGTGTACCAAAAATATTAGATGCTGCACGAAATTTACTTCCTTTTACATTTTCAAATAATATAGCCGGGCCTTTTGCTTCATACACACGGAGATGGATAGCCGCCATTTGGAGGTAAGGGTCCACTTCTTCTTTTATTCTAACCAACTGGCCGTTCTTTTCAAGATCAAGGAGGCATTCTTCTAATGAGCGATAAGACAATGGATGTAAGATTTAAGATTTAAGATGTTTGGTGTTTGGTGTTTGGTGTTTGCTGTTTGCTGTTTGATGTTTGATGTTTGGTGTACCTTTTAAGATCTAAGATATATGATTTAATGCATGACTATGATCTGAAATGTATGATAGGAATACAAATCTTAGATCTTAAATCTTACATCATTTATCACAAGGGTTTTGGACATGAAATCCTCGACTTTTCTACCCTGTAGGATTGTTTCCTGCGGGAGTGAATATTAGGTATGCGTACCCTTAAGGTGAGCCCGGAAAAATAATACCAGTCTTTGTTTGATGGATTTCCGCGTGGGGTGCCATCCGCAGGGTATGTACCAGGGTTATCAACTTCATCCCCACGATATGCATAAGCCGCTGCGATGCCTCCCCGGTTAAGGGTCAGAATATTTTTGTCAATATAAGTCTTGCTTACATCATCAATATAATCTGTGAAGGTCTGCCTGATTCCCAATACAAATCCAATACGGGCATTATCTGAAATTGCCCACTGTAAGCCTCCGCCATAGGGAATTGAAAATTGTGTGAGCTTGTACTTTTTCCTTCCTTCATAAAACCCCTGGCCCTCGGTACTAAATTCATATAGACTGATTAGATTCCCATTTACATCTTTTGCATAGGGGCTAAATCTATACACAGAAACACCGACAAAAACATATGGAGTTACTTTATAATTATAAAGGTCAAGCAACAGGTATTCATATCCAAGCGAGAATTCTGTGATGTTGGATGTAAAACTGAGGTTTCTTGATCTGTTGTGAAGTCCATCCGCATCACTTCCGCTTATTCTACCGTAGGTGAAATCGGCCCTTATCAGCATATGCTCATTCAATTCACGCAAAAGCCCAACTCCCCAGGCAAAATGGGTATGCCTGGGTTCATACAATTTTTCAGAAAGGTCACCCTGGTAATTGGAAATGCCTGCAAAAAGACTTGTAAAGAAATTTTGTGAGGACGCCTTGTGGCCCGCCAGCAGTATGAAAAAAATAAAAATGTATCTCACAGATATGATTTTATCTGCCGCTTTTTATTTTTTCAGATACATCACTTCTTTCACAAGGCGAACAGTGCGTGGAATATCCGGCAAATAAGCGGCAACCAGGTTAGGTGCATAATGCATGGGTGCATCAGCCGAAGTGATCCGGCGGATTGGCGCATCCAAATAATCGAATCCTTCTTTTTGTATACGATACGTAATTTCGGACGAAACGGATGCGAAAGGCCACTGTTCTTCAACAATTACCAGCCGGTTTGTCTTTTTTACGCTCTCTAATATTGTAAACCAATCAAGCGGGCGAATTGTTCTAAGATCTATTACTTCAGCACTAATATTTTCTTTCGCCAATTCTTCGGCAGCGCCCAAAGCAACTTTCATCATTTTATTAAACGAAACGATCGTAACATCGGTTCCCTCCCTTACCACATTTGCCTTACCAATCGGAATAAGGTATTCGCCTTCGGGAACTTCGCCCTTATCACCATACATCACTTCGCTTTCCATAAACACAACCGGATCGTCGTCCCTTATGGCGGACTTCAATAATCCTTTTGCGTCGTAAGGATTACTCACCGATACAACTTTCAGGCCCGGAATATTTGCATAACAACTTTCAAAAGAGGTTGAATGCTGTGCGCCTAACTGGCCAGCACTGCCTGTAGCCCCGCGAAAAACGATGGGGCATCCAACCTGCCCACCACTCATTGCTAACATTTTAGAGGCTGTATTTAATATTTGATCTAAAGCCAACACTGCGAAATTCCATGTCATATATTCAACTATTGGACGCAAGCCATTTTGAGCTGCACCAACAGCGATGGCAGTAAATCCAAGTTCGGCTATGGGTGTATCGATCACCCTTTTTTCGCCAAATTCATCCAGCATACCCTGGCTCACTTTATATGCGCCGTTGTATTCGGCCACTTCTTCTCCCATTAAAAATACACGTGAATCAAGTCTCATTTCTTCCTGCATCGCTTCCCGCAAAGCTTCTCTAAAGGCAATTTGTCGCATGCTGCTATTTGATTAATTTTAGTTATTGGTGATTGAAAATCATTGCAAATTTATTCTTTCGACGGCAGACAAACAAAAGATGTGAGTGTTAAGATCTAATTGATAAATAGCATAACATAGGTTACACTTTTTATCGTAGCACAACATAGGTTACACTTTTTGAAGTTCTTTGACATATAATACTGATACTCATATAAAAATCAATATGAAGGAGTATCAGCAA
>JBDSBG010000108.1:0-19768 GCA_039921685.1 Ferruginibacter sp. | reverse complement strand
TCCTGAAGAGGAAACCATTTTGGCCCAAAAGATCAAGATGGGGGATCAGCGTGCTTTGGATAAACTGGTCCAGGCTAATTTGAGGTTTGTTGTATCTGTTGCTAAGCAATACCAGCACCAGGGCCTCTCGTTAAGTGATCTGATTAATGAAGGTAATCTTGGTTTGATCAAAGCTGCACAGCGTTTTGATGAAACGAAGGGTTTCAAATTTATTTCTTATGCGGTTTGGTGGATCCGTCAGTCGATCTTACAAGCTTTGGCTGAACAGGGTAGATTGGTACGTTTGCCACAAAATAAGATTGGAACATACAACAAAGCGAATAAAGCTTATATGGCTTTTGAGCAGGAACACGAGCGTGAACCTTCTACTGAAGAATTGGCTGAATTGCTTGAAATGAGCGAAACAGAAATTAATAATATTTTCCAGAGTAACACCAGGCATACTTCTTTGGATGCTCCTGTACACGAAGCAGAAGATGTGGCTATGGGTGACTTGCTGAAAGGCGCCGATGAAACCGACGAGGATGTAATGCATGATTCACTGAAAAATGAAATTCGCCGTGTTTTGAAGTCGTTAAGCCCGCGTGAAGCTGAAATCGTGAATGCATATTTTGGCCTTGATGGAGAAAATGGTGTAACCATTGAACAAATCGGCCAAAAGTATGATCTAACCAAAGAGCGTATACGCCAGATCAAAGAAAGAGCGATCAAACGTTTGCAAAAAGCACGTTATAGTGGAGCATTGAAGGCTTACTTAGGATAATACGCAACATTTAAATAATCAAAAAGCCGTTCCAGGTTGGAGCGGCTTTTTTAGTTTATTGATTTTCGACGATGAAATAATCAGGCATAAATAACCAAATCATTTATTACATTTGTCAATACCTAAATTCCTGCAACAATAAATGCAATCTGCTGTCTGGCGAAATTTCCGGCTTTTATTGATCCTAATTCTCCCTTCTTTTTATTCGGCCAGCGCAAGTGAAATTGACAGTATAAAAGCCATTATTAATTCTTCAGGTAAATACACAGATAAAATAAACGCTTACCTGCTTTTCGGTGAAAAGTATGCACTAAAGAATTTTGATGAAACCCTGGAGATTGCAAATGATGGTATTGGACTGGCAAAAAAAAATAGTGACCAGAAAAGTGAAGCAAACTTAAAACGCTTTATTGGCACTGCATATTACTTCAAAGGAAATTATGAGATAGCTGCTAAATATTTTTATGAATCAATAGCGCTTATGGAAAGCACAGGTGAGGGAAGAAACCTGGCACTGGCCTATAACGACCTCGCCAAACTTTATCGCAAAACAAGAATACTGGACCGGGCATTGGCAAATTATGATAAATCACTCAGCATTTTTATTGCTCTAAAAGATTCGGCGGGAATATCCATGATCCAGAATGAATCAGGTGTTGTGTTTGAATACATGAAAGTTTATGAAGAGGCCATAAAACGTTACACATCTTCTTATAATATTGCAACGGCTTTACATGATAATATGGGTGTGTCATATGCTTTGAGCAACCTTGCAGGTGTCTATAATTTACAAATGAAATTTGCGGAAGCTGAAGTCTTCTTAAAAAAAGCACTGGTAATACGGAAAGGATTAAACGATAGCCTCGCTTTGGGCCTGGTTTACGAAGACATTGCCACTAATTACTATTCGCAAAAAAAATACGACGCTGCCGCCATCTATGCAGATAGTAGCAATCGGATCGCTTTTTTGATGAACTATCCTGAACTTCAAACGGAGAATTACCTCATATTGGCAAGTATTTCAAAAGCCAAAGGCGACTTTAACCGTGCATTCTCTTACCTGGAAAAACGTGTTTCTATTCACGATAGCCTCTTCAATAGTGAAAAATTAAAGCAGATCGAAGAACTTAATAGTAAATACGAATCTATTAAAACTGCAAAGATCATCCAACAGCAACAATTTGAAATAAATAAAAGAAATTACTGGATTGCAGCGGGAACCATTTTTTTAGTACTGTTATGCATAGCCGCATTTTCGTATTACCAACATATACAGTCAAAACAACGGGCCAGGCTCCAGCAAACAGTATCAGAACAGCAGGAAATGGCCACTGCATCCATATTGGAAGCAGAGGAAAATGAAAGGCAGCGGATTGCTAAAGATCTTCATGATGGGATTGGGCAAATGATGAGCGTTGCAAAAATGAATTTGTCTGCGCTGGAAAGTAAGCTGGCATTTTCAAACGAAAGCCAACATGAATCATATGAAAAAATAATCACGCTGATCGACGAATCCTGTAAAGAAATAAGGTCGGTGTCTCACAACATGATGCCCAATGCACTGCTAAAAAATAATCTTGCCGAAGCTCTGAAAACATTTTCCAACCAGGTCGATCATCCGGGTTTGCACATATCACTGTATGCAGAAGGGCTTGAAAGCAAAATGGATAATAATACCGAAACGATTTTATACAGGGTGATCCAGGAAGCTGTTAATAATGTGATCAAACATGCCGGTGCCAGCAAGGTAGATATTTCTGTGATAAAAGACAGTGACGGGATAAGTGTAACTGTTGAAGACAATGGTAATGGATTCGACAAAGCATCAGGGCATTTTTCAGAAGGGCTTGGATTTAAAAGCATTCATAGCCGTATTCATTTTTTAAAAGGAACCGTTGAAGTTGTTTCATCTCCAGGGGAAGGCACCCTGGTTTCATTACACATACCGCTGAATAACTAGGGAAAAGCATTAATGTTGTGTTACCAAAATCGCAATGAGAGAAAAAATTATAGTTGCCATTGTAGACGACCACCAGATAGTTATTGACGGTTTGGTTTCTTTACTCCGCAACAACGAAAATATAACCCTGGCTTTTGTTACCACCGATTCCACGACCGTGGTTCATAGGCTTTCGCAAACACCCGTGGATATTTTGCTAACGGATGTTATGATGCCTGTATTACCCGGGAACAAACTCGCCAAAGAAATAAAGGAAAAATTTCCTGCTATTCGAATTCTCGCATTATCCATGAATGGTGACGCTGAAGTTGTTGATGAAATGATTCAGGATGCCAACATTGCCGGCTATGCGCTAAAAAACATCAGCCGTGATGAACTTTGTAAAGCAATCGAAAAAATAGCTGGCGGGGGTGTATATTTTAGCCCTGAAGTTTTGGAGGAATTGAATAAAACAACCTATCAGCAAAAAGAATGTTTACAGGTAACGCTTACCCACAGGGAAATTGAAATAGTAAAGCTTATCGAAAAGGAGATGAGTACCAGGCAGATAGCTTCCAGTCTTTTCATAAGTGAACGCACTGTGGAGACACACCGTAAAAATATTTTCAGGAAGACAAATGTGAACAGCCTGATTGGGCTTATCAAATATGCATACCTCCATAACCTGGTTTAAGAGTTCCGAACATTGAAAATTGGAGGTTGATTAATGAAAATTTCTTCTTTAATAAATCCTTCTGTTTAATATTCAATCTCCAACGTCAATGCTCAGCTAAGGTATTTGCAATAAATACCCGCCACAGGGTATTTACAACCTCAATGCATAAACGCATCTTTGCGCATTATTTACTAACCCCAATTCTGTTATGAAAAAGATTTCACTTCTTTTAGCATTTACATGCACATTATTGTTTGCCCGGGCCAATAATATTTTGGTTACTAATGCACTTTTAAGCGGGCAAAATACCACCACACACAGTAGTCTCGTAAATTTTAATGTTAGCTGGGAAAACAGCTGGCGTACGAGCACCAACGAAAATAACTATGACGGTGCATGGATCTTTGTAAAGTTTCGGAAGAACGGAACCACCGACTGGAGACATGCAACGATCAACATTTCCGGAAACACAGCAGCAACAGGCGCAACCATAACGGTTCCGGCTGATGGCAAAGGTGCATTCATTTACAGGAGTGCAAATGGTATTGGCAATGTGAGTTATGCAGCAAATGCTATTCGCTGGAACTACGGTGCAGACGGCATTCTCGACAATGAAACCGTGGAAATACTTGTTTACGCACTTGAAATGGTATATATCCCAACCGGTAGTTTCCAGCTTGGAAGCGGCGGTGCCGAAACAAACGCATTTACTGATGGAGCTACAGCAACTCCATACTTTGTTGCATCAAACAATGCAATCAATCTCGGTACAACTGCCGGTACATTGAATCCAAATGGCAATGGAGCCGCAACAGGTACAATCCCTGCACCATTTCCAAAAGGATATGATGCTTACTGGATCATGAAGTATGAATGCAGCCAGCAACAATATGTTGATTTCTTAAACAACCTGGATCTTGCCAGGGCCACGATCAACCAATCTCCTACCATTTTCACAGGGATACATCCCGCACTCATTGCACCTCAGCCTGAAAGAGCTATCGGTCAGATAGGTGCAAATAAACTTGCAGCTTTTGCAGATTGGAGCGGCCTACGCCCAATGTCTGAACTTGAATTTGAAAAAGCTTGTCGTGGTTACAATACACCAGCAGTACCAAACGAATATGCATGGGGAAACACCAGCATCGTTCCAATATCTGCAGTATTAAATGATGGGGCTACCGACGAGACGGTAAGCACACCTGCTGCCGCAAACGCATGTATTGCAAGTGTATTGGCCAGGAGCGTGAGAACCGGCATATTTGCACGTGTGTCAGGATCGGACAGAACGCTGAGCGGTGCTACCTATTATGGCGTGATGAATATGAGCGATAACCTTCATGAAATTTGTTTTTCAATGGTAAATAGCCAGGGGAAAGCAATTGATGCAACGGTTCACGGTAACGGATACCTGGGTGCCGACGGTAAAACGGATGTGGCCGCATGGCAACCGTTTCAGGCATACGGCCTTAGAGGAGGCGCCTATAATACGCCAGTAATATATGCACGTATTTCCGACAGGGTATATGATAACTTGTTTACGGCAATCTATGGCAGTGACACAGACCAACCCAATTTTGGAATCCGCCTGGTACGCACGGCACCATAATCAATAAAATGAAGCATATGAAAAAGATTTTAATCATAGTGCTGTTTGTTATGATTGCCAGGATAACATCAGCACAAAATAATCCCATCTTTCAGGGAGGCCTGGGTGATGGCGTAAATAAGGTGTCATTTGCACAGGCTGCTAACAACATTTTCACTGGTGGCAATGCGGATGGTTGGAATAAGGCAGGCTTTGCGCAACCTGTTTCAAATATATTCCAGGGAGGCACCGGTGATGGCTGGCATCGGAATTCATTTGTCCAGGTTGGCAACGGGATATTTAACGGCGGGGCAGGAGATGGTTGGAGCGGCATTAGTTATTTGCAGGCTGATAACGCAATATTCAACGGTGGCAACGGGGATGGATGGAATTTTGTATCTTTTTTACAATCGGGAAATAACATTTTCAAAGGCGGTATTGGAGATGGCTGGAGTAGCACGTATAGGCCGATGGGCCCGTTACCCGTTACATTTATCTATTTTGATGCAAATAAGCAAGTTGCCACTTCAATCCTAAGATGGAAAACCAGCCAGGAGGTCAACAGCGACCACTTTGAAATAGAGCGCAGCAACGACGCATTGAATTATTTTAAAATTGGAACGGTCAGAGCAGCTGGCAATTCATCCTCGCCAACAGTGTACGATTATATTGACGATAAGCCGCTCACCGGAATGAACTATTACAGGTTAAAGCAAGTTGACCTGGATGGGAGATATGTGTACACGCCCTCACGAATGGTTAGATTTGATAAAACGGATGCTTTTGAGGTGCAATATTATCCCAATCCTACCACGGATATTATTAATATTAAATTGGCAGAAGGCATGGCAGCGGAACCCCTTGTTGTCAATATTGCCAACGCATCCGGAGTCATATTGATGCAGTTGAAATTACCCGCCCACGGGAATAGCATTATACCTATAAAACTTGGGCAATATGCTAAAGGGATCTATTTCATACAGGTTAAAACAACCAGTATTAACAGTACCTCCCGCATCTTGCTTCAATAATTTTCAGAGTGGTTTTAAGAGCAGGGGCAGCTTTCGGGCTGCCCTTTAACTTCCTCCCGAATGGTTCATTCCCAATTCCCGATTGCCGATTCCTCTATCTGTCGTAAATTTGCCGGATGAATAAAATGCTGCTCGTATTCTGCGTAGTTCTTCTTGCATCTTGCGAAAAGGATATTGAATTTGATCTTAACAAAACAGCCAATGTGCTGGTGGTGGACGCCGAAATAGAAAATGGAAAAGCGCCTACCGTAATACTTACAAAAAGCATTTCGTTTTTCAGCGAAATAAATCCTACTTTATTTGATTCGTTATTTGTACACAATGCAGAAGTATATATCTCAAACGGTGTTTTAACCCATCGGCTTAAAGAATATAATTATTCATTGGTACCGGGTTTTTTCGCATACACTTACAGCATTGATTCTTCATCATTATCAACGGCCTTTGTAGGAGAGTTGAACACGAATTATACTTTGAAGATTATTTCAGAAGGAAAAGAGTACAATTCATCAACCAGGATCCCGGGATTAAACAGTTACCCGGATTCTTTTTATTTCAGGGTTGCGCCGCAAAACCCGGATACGAATAAAAGAGTTATGTTATTGAGGTCAGTTGATCCGCCCGGGTTAGGCAATTGTGTACGGTATTATACAAAGAAAAATAGCCAGCCTTTTTTTCCTGGCTGGAATTCTGTTTTTGATGACCAGGTTATTGATGGTACTTCCTACGAGGTGCAATTGCCTGCTGGTGTTGATAAGAATAATGCTCCAAAAATTGACAGTACATTTTTTAATAAAGGAGATACAGTTACACTAAAATTTTGTAACATCGACCGGGACACTTATAATTTTTGGAGCACCTGGGAATTTGCTTTTCAAAGTATCGGTAACCCATTTTCACAACCAAATAAGGTAGTGAGTAATGTTTCAAATGGGGCCCTGGGAGTATTCTGCGGCTATGCGGCATGGTATGGAACGAAGGTTGCGGAGTAATTTAAGATGTAAGGTGTATGATTTGCGAAACTGTCGGAGGTTGCAATCTCCGGGAGGGTTGGATAAGAAATGATTTATAAATAAACACTCACAGCTAATGGCTCACAGCTAATAGCTCAATATCAAGTAATAAATAACATGAGCAAAGAGATCAAAGAAAAAGTAAGCTGTTTAATAATCGGATCAGGGCCGGCGGGATACACAGCAGCTATTTACGCAGCGAGGGCAAATTTAAAACCAGTACTTTACCAGGGAATACAGCCCGGAGGACAATTAACCATCACTACTGAAGTTGAAAATTATCCCGGATATCCCGATGGAATTCAGGGCCCTGAGATGATGATACATTTTGAGAAGCAGGCAGCCCGCATGGGAGCTGATATACGCTATGGACTTGCGACCAATGTTGATTTTTCTGTACATCCATTGAAGGTTGAGATAGATGAAGAATACTGGATAGAAGCCAACGCTGTGATCATAAGCACCGGCGCTTCGGCAAAATGGCTCGGCCTTGAAAGCGAACAAAGATTAAATGGTTACGGTGTAAGTGCCTGTGCCGTTTGCGACGGATTTTTCTTCAAAGGAAAAGAAGTAGGGATCATTGGTGCCGGCGATACAGCTGCAGAAGAAGCACTGTATTTATCCAAAATATGCAGCACGGTTCATATGGTCATTAGAAAACATGAAATGCGAGCAAGTAAAATAATGCAGGAGCGGGTGATCAATACTCCGAATATAAAAATTTACTGGAACTCGGAGG
The DNA here is from genome assembly GCA_039921685.1 of Ferruginibacter sp. GTDB lineage: Bacteria > Bacteroidota > Bacteroidia > Chitinophagales > Chitinophagaceae > Ferruginibacter. The sequence goes on along the minus strand of JBDSBG010000108.1, from coordinate 12,019 downwards.
CGGATGAAGTATTGGGAGATAAAAAAGTGGAAGGATTAAGAATAGCTAATAATAAAACAGGAGAGAAACAGGAAATTCCACTGAGTGCATTCTTTGTAGCCATCGGCCATGAACCCAATAGCGGGATCTTCAAAGGTTGGTTAGATATGGATGAAACAGGTTATCTAAAAACGGTTCCGGGAAGCAGCAGGACGAATGTCGCTGGTGTCTTTGCATCCGGGGATGTACAGGATAAGATTTACCGCCAGGCTGTAACCGCAGCAGGAAGCGGCTGCATGGCAGCGCTGGATGCAGAAAGGTTTCTTAGTGAGAAGGGGTTTCATTAATTTGATAATTATTTGATTTGATAATTTGATGATTGAGCCTTCAAAGTCAAATGTATGATCGCAATCCAAATCACCAAATCATCATATCACCAAATCACCAAATCACCAAATCATCATATCACCAAAACACCAAAATACCAAATCTTCCTTGATAACAATCCACCTAAATAAACTTGAGTTTTTTGCCCATCACGGATTGCACGATGAGGAAGCAATTACAGGAACAAACTTTGAAGTTTCGGCTTCAATTTCATTTCAACCAGTTGGAAGAATTACGTCTATACATCAAACTATCAATTATGCAGATGTTTACAAAGTAATTGAAAAGCATATGGTACAGCCTGTAGCATTGCTGGAGATGCTGGCAGAAAATATTTCAGATGATATTTATTTACTTGATAACCGCATTGACAATATTAACATCACTATTAACAAAATGCATCCGCCACTCAATAATTTTATCGGGCAGGTTGGTGTAACTTTTCATAAAGAGTTTTGAAAATGCGATTTCTACCATTCCTATGTTTTTCCTTTGTTTTCCTTTTTCCCTTTACAAGCATTTATGCCCAGGATTTTAGGGTGATCATAAAGGAAGCAGAGCGTCTCGAAGCCGTTCCCAATGAAAAGGGAGCTTTACATGAATTTAAGGAAGCATTGAAATTGCAGCCGCTGAATTTATATGCGCTTACAAAATGCAGTGAATTGTGCAGCCGTATTGCGGGCCGTGAACAAAATACAAAGTCAATTGATAGTTATAACCAGGCTGCGATCATTTATGCCCGAACCGCAATAAAATTATATCCCAATAGCGATGAAGCAAATGTAGCCATTGCTATTGCGGTTGGCCGTACCATGCTCAAAAAAAGTGGCAAGGAAAAACTTGCCATAGCAAGAGAGATAAAGCAGTATGCTGATATGGCAATAAAGGCAAATCCTGATAATTTTAAAGCATGGCACGTGTTAGGTAAATGGAACTATGAAGTATCCAATCTTTCATCGTTTGAGCGAGGTATTGCGAACGTTTTTTTGGGAGGTGTACCACAGGGGACCCTAAAAAAATCCATTGCTGCATATGAAAAAGCGAGGGCAATTAACCCCAATTTTGCACTGAATTATCTTGAACTTGCCAGGTCCTATCACAAAAATAATAATTCAGCAAAAGCAATTTCACTTTTAAAAATCGTACTTACTCTTCCCATTCAAACAGAAGACGATCCACGAATTAAAAAAGATGCACAGAAATTATTGAAAGAATGGAATTAACTTCTGTCGGCCGTTCTGAAATAAAATACTCACAACAAAAATTCATACATCCTATGCGTTTGTTTATTTTTAGTTTGGTCCTTCTTTTTGGCCATGCCGCAGTTTCACAACCAGGTGAACCATCCATGGTTTCGAAATACGACCCTCATGATTTATTTGCACCTTTCAATTATCCAGGTGATGTGAATATATCACGCAGCGCTACCGGCGAGCCAAATGTTGGGTATTGGCAAAACAGGGCCGATTACGAGATCAATGTATCAATAGATACCATCGCAAATCTTATAAGTGGCTCCGTCACGATCACTTATAGGAATAATAGTCCACATCCACTACCATTTTTATGGCTGCAACTTGATCAGAATTTATTTGATAAGGCGAGTCGTGGACAGGCACGTATGCCTGTAGGTAGCCGTAGCCGTTATGGCGATGCAAAAAGCAACTTTAATGGAGGATATAAGATAAGTTCGGTTAAACTGCTTTCGGACAATAGTAATGCTGAGTACATAATCACTGATACCCGTATGCAGATCCGGTTACCGCAACCCGTTAAACCGGGAGGGGATCTTATTAAAATTAAAATTGATTATTCCTTTATGGCTCCCCAATATGGTGCAGACCGTTCCGGGATTTTGCAAACCATGAATGGAAAAATTTTCACCGTGGCGCAATGGTATCCACGCATGTGTGTATTTGATGATCTCGCCGGATGGAATACGCTTCCTTACCTCGGACCGGGAGAGTTCTACCTGGAATACGGGGATTTTGATTTTTATATCACGGCACCTGCTTCGAATATAGTTGTTGCCAGTGGTGAATTGCAGAATCCTTCGGAAGTATTAACCGCCACTGAAATGAAGAGATTAAACGAAGCGAAGGCAACTGATAAAACGGTGATGATACGCAGCAGGGAAGATATTTCTAAGATTTCGTCGGGGCCAAAAACCGGAACGTTAAAATGGCATTATAAAATAACCAATGCCCGTGACGTAGCATGGGCTACATCTAAAGCGTTTATCTGGGATGCAGCAAGAATAAACCTGCCATCAGGGAAGAAAAGCCTGGCGATGAGTGTATATCCCTTAGAAAGTAGCGGCGCAAAAGCATGGGGCAGGTCAACAGAATATATCAAAGCCAGCATTGAAAATTATAGCAAACGTTGGTTCGAATATCCCTACCCGGTAGCAACAAATGTGGCAGGTAATGTGGGCGGAATGGAATACCCGGGCATCGTTTTTTGTGGTTATATGGCAACGGAGGCAGGTATGTTTGGGGTAACGGATCATGAATTTGGACACACCTGGTTTCCAATGATCGTTGGTAGTAACGAACGAAAATATGGTTGGATGGACGAAGGCTTTAATACTTTCATAAATTCATTGTCGCACGATGATTTCAATAACGGTGAGTACAAAAATGCAAAAACGAATATGGAAAATGTAACTCCCTATTTATTTGGCAGGAACAGTGAAAGCATTTTTAATGCACCTGATGCAATGAAAGAGGTTAACATAGGTAATGAATTATATTTCAAGCCTGCCATGGGGCTTGGATTGTTGCGGAATTATATTTTGGGTGCCGACAGGTTCGATTATGCTTTCAAAACTTATATAAACAGGTGGGCTTTTAAGCATCCTTCGCCTTCCGATTTCTTTAGAACCATGGATAATGTATCGGGTGAAGATCTTGGTTGGTTTTGGAAAGCCTGGTTTATTGAAAATTATAAACTCGACCAGGCAATTAAAGAAGTGAAATACGAAAATGATATCCCTTCAAATGGCGCCATCGTTACAATCATCAATCTGGGGCAAATGGCTATGCCCGTATCATTAAGTTATGAAACAAAAACAGGTGTTAAAGGAACTTTATTTTTGCCCGTGGAGATCTGGGCCAATGCGATTGATTTTAAAGTGAAACTTCCCACCAATGAAGAATTGAAGGTTGTTACAGTTGATCCTGAGAAGGTATTACCAGATATAGATTTTAAGAACAATGCCTGGAACACAAAATAAGAATGCACCAGGAATATTGCCGTAATGTTCTTGGTAAAGCCCTTACCGGATAAACCTGTTTTCTTTCGCTGCTTTAATGGCATCTGCCCTTGAATGAACGTTTAATTTCTGGTAAAGATTTTTTATATGCGTTCTTACTGTTTCAAGGTTTATAAAAAGTTCTTCAGAAATGCGGCTCCTGCTTTTACCATCGGCAATTGATTGTAGTATCTCACTTTCCCTTTTGGTTAAGGGTGAATGTTCATTTTTTTGAAATGATTGAATTACGATCCTTGCAACAGCTGCACTCAGGGGCCCTCCGCCATAAATAGTGTCCCTGATGGCCTCCACAATTTTTTCAGGCGACGTATTTTTTGTTAAATACCCCTTAGCACCATTGCCCAGTGATTCAAATATAAAAGCGGGATCTTCATAAACGGTTAACATGATAATTCCTGCACCATCGGATAATTCATTCAGCTTTTGTATAGCGTTGATTCCATTAATCCCTGGCAGCTCTATGTCAAGAAGGATAATGTGTGGAGCATCCATGGCAATATGCAACGCCGCAGCCTCAAACGAAGCATAAGTATTGACAACGAAAAAATCCTGTATTTTATCGAGTAAAAAATGATACCCATTTCTTATTGTCTCGTCATCCTCAATTACCACGATACGGATTATGGAACTGTGGGTTTTATTTACTGCTTCTTTCATGGTATTTTTAATTTTAGGGTGATGACAGTTCCGGTTTTGTGAGAAGAGTAAAAATCGATAGGCGCATTGATCCTTCCCGCTCTCAACCTGATATTGTTGATGCCATGGCCGCTAACGATATTATTGCGGTCAAAGCCTTTTCCATCATCTTTTAGAATGATCTCTATTTCATCATAACCGCATGAATGAATGCTGAAGCAGGCGGCTGTGCTGCCAGAATGTTTTAAAATATTGTTCATTCCTTCTTTAAATATCAATACAAGATTCCTGCTGAAATCAGGAGGAAGTATCCTGGAATTCAATTGATCGTTCAGTCCTGAATACGTGAATATTATTCCGGTATCCTGGAAAAGATCAATACCAAAATCCCTGATCCTTGTAAGCGCAAAAAATAAATCGTTACTCTCATTACCTAGTGACCAGATAATATCTCTTGTTCCACTGAATAACATTAAAACGTTTTCTTTGATCTGTCCGATGATATCAAGTATTGCCTCTTTGTCATTTAGTTTACTTTTCATCATTTCGGATAATATTGAAATGCGGGTAAGTTTATTTCCCATTTCGTCATGAAAATCTTCTGCTGTTCGCTTCCGGATCTTGTATTGTTCTTCGGCCCGCAACAACTCCACTGTTTTCTTTGTTCTTTCTTTCAACTTTGCTCTGGTAAAAGGAATAAGTGCTCCTGCGATAATCAGGCACAATACAATGATGATCTTGAAATAGATCGTTTGATGAAAAGGCATTTCAATTTCAAAATTATATTCCAATGTTGCTGAAACAAGGCTTCCCCCATTGCTGATGGCCCTAACCATCATTGTATATTTACCGGGGTTGATATTTGTGTACACAACAGAATTGGAGGAGCTTTTTTCCAGGAAGCCGGTATCAATACCTTTGATATAGTATTGGTATTTTATGTCTGCAGGGTTTGTAAAGTTTATCGCCTGGAAGCGGAAACTAAGATGATTTTTTTTATAAGGCAGTCTTAAGTTCACGGGTATTGCATCAAAAGCACTAAGGCTGTCAAAATATTTTTTTTCGGTGATGGGTAAAGAAAAAAGAGAGACAGATTTAAGTATCACCACGGAAGGCAAAGTTTTATTTACGCCAGCGTTTTTTTTTATATGATATAATCCCTTCACCGTTCCTGCCCATACAGAATTATCTGCATCAATGAACAAGCTGTTTTGGTTTCCTTCGGCCGCAAAAATACCTTCTCCCTTGTCATATATTTTTATGTTGGCAATGCTTTTATCGTTGTTCAGTGTAATAGAATTGATATTGTAACCCGTAGCTGCCCAAACTACATTATTCGAGTCAATAGCGAGGCTGTAAATATTATTAGAAGACAAGCCCTCTTTTTGGCTGATCTGTATAAGAGGCGATGGATGTTGCAAGTCAATAATAAAGATGCCATTGTCGCTGGTTCCGAAATATATTCCATTTGTGCTTCCGGTAATTGTTTGTATGGTACATTTTTCCAACATCCGCGAAAAAGGAATCGGAGTTCTTTGCTGTTTTACCAGAAATATTACTCCCTGTGAAGAGCCAATAAAGGCTGTATCATTTCCCTTCGTATAAATGGCATTGATATATTCAGGGACCGAATGTATTTTTTGTAAGTTATTTTCACTAAACGTATATAAACCGTTAGTCGTTCCAAAATATAAAAGCCCGGCATCAGAAAGGGCTGCCGTCAAAAAAAATAATTCGCTGCAATGAAATTTATCGGAAATATTTGTGAACTTATTTTCTTTTAATAGCCAAAGCCCGCCACCATTAGTGCCTATCCAGCTGTTGTTGCTTTTATCCCTGATACAGAAATTAATGGTCTGGGCCCTTATATTTGTTGAGGGTATTTTAATGTGAGATACAATTGATCCATTGTATTTGCATAATCCTCCTCCATATGTTCCAAATAAAAGATCCTCGTTTTTGTCTCTCGTAATGCCAACCACGATCGGGTTTGGGATACCCGAGGATTCATCAAAATAGCTAACAATATCAGAAGAGAACTTTAGCAGGCCGGCGCCATTGGAAGAAAACCAGGTGTTGCCTTCCACATCTCCAAAAATATTCAGGATATGATTGTCGGTGAATCCGTTTTTTTTTGTGAATTGGGCAACGATGCCGTTCTTGATCTTATAAGCCCCGCGTACCTGCCCAATCCATACACTGCTATCCCTTGATTCATAGATAGAAGTTGCCTGTGTTGTTATGTCAGCAGCTACTTTTTGGTTCCATGCAATGATGCTATCCCTTGTATATATTAAAACCCCTTTATTGGTAAGCAGCCAGGTTCTGCCTGTTGCCGAAGTGTAAATCTTATTAATTGCAAGGCCTTTTTCTACACAGGTTATTTTCTTCCAGCCATTTATTTCCTTTTTAAACAATTTGCCATCACTGAAAGCTACCAGCAATTCGTTGTTCCGGTCATTACCAATTGCCGATACATTGTGGGTATCAATTCCCGTTAGTAAGATTCTTTTGCAGCTGGCCTGCCGTACCTCGTAAAGCATTCCATTGTACGTGAAAAAAATAACACCAGCATTGTCTTCAATAATTGCTCGCACGCTTGAAGTGACACCATTATTATTCAATTTAAAGTTGGTAAAGGTCTTGCCATTATAAATACTTAAACCTAATTGGGTTCCCACTAAAATATTATTAGCCCTGTCGATGAACAAAGAACTGGTACGGCTGCTTAGTAATCCGTCGTTTGTAGTATAATTGGTAAAGGATTTTCCATCAAACCTTGATAAGCCTCCGAGTGTTGCGATCCATAAATTTCTTTTATGATCTTGGGTTACGCCTACAGGTTGTGACTGAGCGAGTCCATCTTCAACCGTATACGAAACAAAGTTATATTTCTGTGCAACCGTTCCGCCGTTATTAATCAATACCAGTAGCACAGCGCAGACTAAATATTTAAAAATCGAATTGCTTTTAGGCATGCGAATCTGTATCAGTATTTATCAACAAAATAAAATCATTAATCCTTTTTTCCCTCACCTTCTATCAAAAAGGCCTCGACCTCCTTCGCTTGCCTGCCTTGCGAAACACCTATTACTGGTTGGCCTCGTTCAAATGCTCAACGAATTTGAGTTGGGGATATTTACCGTTCATATTAATCACCCCAAAAGGGTGAATTTTTGAATGCTATTAGTTGCTATCCTTGTTCACAGTATTTCAGATTATTAACCTAACCATTCTTTCAACTTGATACGCCATGAAAAAAAATATTCTATACCTCTGGATCTTGATTACAAACGTTTCAATCGCCCAAAACAACAATGCTACTGGATCCAATCATGGTAATAAATTTGAACAACTCGAAACCATCTTGCCAACGCCAAATGAATATAGGATGGCTGACGGTTCACCCGGTCCAAAATACTGGCAACAAAGATGTGATTATGATATAACCTGCGAACTGGATGATACAAACCAGAAGATCACTGGTAAGGAAAAGATCAGTTACTTTAATAACTCACCCCGCACACTTACTTATCTATGGCTGCAACTAGATGAGAACCAGCATGACCCTGCAAGTGACAATAACTTCTTCGATCAATCAGGTATTGGAAATATTATGTCACAAAACGGAATCCGGTTATTAGACAGGCGAAGTGAGTTAAAAGACAATGGTATGAAAATTCAATCTTTAACAGACGGAATGAATAAAGCTTTGACCTATACCATAAATCAAAGTATGATGCGGGTCGAACTACCGAATGGACTGAAGCCCGGTGAAAAATTTGTGATGAACGTGGCCTGGCATTATTATATGGTCGACCGGATAAAAACACCTGATGCCCGGGGCGGGTATGAATTTTTTGCTGAAGATGGTAACAATCTTTATACCGTCTCGCAATGGTATCCACGTTTGTGTGTGTACAGCGATTTCCAGGGCTGGCAAAACAAGCAATTTACAGGACGAGGAGAATTTGCACTAACCTTTGGAAACTTCCAGGTACGCATGACCGTCCCCTCAGATCATGTTGTTGGCGCTACCGGAGAGTGCCGGAATTATCCTGAACTGCTCTCGCCTGTACAATTATTACGTTGGAAACAGGCTCAAACTTCAAAGGAGCCCTTGGAGATCGTTACATTGGCTGAAGCCAAATTGGCAATGACAAAAAAGGAGAAAGGTAAAAAGACCTGGATATTTGTTGCACGCAACGTAAGGGATTTTGCCTGGACAAGCAGTCGCCGTTTTATTTGGGATGCAATGCCTGCAACCGTTGAGTCCAACAGGGTAATGTGCATGAGTTACTACGGCGTTGAGGCCTACCCGTTATACAGGAAGTTTTCAACCAAAACAGTGGCTCATACCATTAAAACATATTCGAAATATTCCATTCCATATCCATATCCTGTCGCACAATCTGTTGAAGGCAATGCAGGAATGGAGTATCCAATGATTGCTTTCAACCCGGGCAGGGCCGAAAAAGATGGTACTTATTCCGAAGCAGTCAGGAATACCATGCTGTATGTTACAATACATGAAGTAGGGCATAATTTTTTTCCGATGATCGTGAACAGTGATGAACGACAGTGGAGTTGGTTTGATGAGGGCCTGAATTCATTCCTTCAGTTTTTAACAGAGAAAGAACTGGATGTTAACTTCCCTTCCAACCGCGGCCCGGCTTACACAATAGTGGATTATATGAAGCTTCCGAAAAATCAATTGGAACCGGTTATGACAAATAGCGAGAACATTTTAAATTTTGGTTCAAACGCATATGGTAAGCCTGCTGCAGCCTTGAATATACTCAGAGAAACCGTGATGGGGCGTAAGCTGTTTGATTATGCCTTTAAAGCGTATGCAACAAAATGGGCTTTCAAACATCCAACACCATCCGATTTTTTTCGGACCATGGAAGATGCAAGTGGGGTAGACCTCGACTGGTTTTGGCGTGGCTGGTTTTATGGAGTAGATCCTGTAGATATTTCAATTGACAGTGTGAAATACTATAAAGTAGATATGCAGCGTGCACCCATAGCCGTTGACCAGGAATTTCCCATACACAATTCAAAGCCATTTGAAGACATTACCCGTGCTCGTAATAATGAGTCGGGCATCATGCCTTTGGTAGCAAGAGATACCTCGATGCGGGATTTTTATACCAACTACAAACCCTGGGAAACCGCAGATTCACTTACCTATTTTAAACAAAAACAATTTGGTGAGGCGCCCGATTCTCTCCAAAAACAAAGCATGTATGGGAACAAGAATTTTTATGAGCTCTTTCTTGGTAACAAAGGTGGACAGGTCATGCCTGTTATTATTGAGTGGACTTACAAAGACGGAACAAAAGAAATAGAAAGGTTACCGGCCGAAATATGGCGTAAGAATGAAGTTAATATAAGGAAAGTTTTCATAAAGGAAAAAGAGGTGCTGGCTATTCAACTTGATCCGCTGAAAGAGACTGCAGATATCGATGCCTCTAATAATCTGTGGGGTAAATTCCCTGCTGAACCATCCCGCTTTAAAGTATTTAAGTCGAGTATAAATGGGAACAATCCAAATCCGATGCAGAAAGAGCGTTAGAGAAAAAAGGATTTAAGTTGTTCTTACAAACATATTTTTTGTTGCTGAAGTAAATTAAAAAGGATAAGGGATTGCGCCTTCCCTCTCACAAATCCGGCACTGTATGATGAATGCTTTGTGATCTTCATTCCAATTACAATTTTTCCGGCCAGGCGAAGGCTCTTTGCGCCTTTATTTTCAGGATCAGAGGCTGCTATTCATTTCTGCACTTTCTGCTAAGAGGTACCTTTAATTTTTTAGGAACTGGCCATCCGTTCCAGCAACATAAAGATGTCCGTTTTTTTCTTGTATGTTGCAGAGGTCTGTAGAAATGGGCAAGGCAATTTTATTCCAACTTTTTCCGGCATCTGTTGTAAAGTATAAACTAGCAGCATCGCCTGCAACATAACCGTTGTTATTATCAGTAAATACGATATCCCGGAATGCCCTAACATCCCGGATGCTTGTCTTTGACCAGTTGTTGCCTGCATCTGTACTTTTTAGAATGAGGCCGTCATACGCTGTCGCATAAATGATATTGTCTGTAACCATGCATACAGCCGTAACCGTTACATTTAGAGAGGTGCCAGCTTTGTTCCAGCTTTTTCCGCCATCAGTAGTTTTAAGCAGCAAGCCATATCCATTTTCACTGTTGCCACCGCCCGCAGTAGCAAAACCTGTCAACTCATTTATAAAATGGAAGGAAGTGATAAACTGGTCATTGTTTTTGTAAACAGTATCCCAGGAATTACCGGCATTCGTTGTTCTGAGTATTTTGCCGTTGGATACCGCAAGAAACCCGGTATTTGAATCTGTGAAATAAATATCAAGGAAATGAAAATTTGTTGAATTAAAAGGCATTCTCTCCCAGTTGGTACCAGCATCGGTTGTTCTTAAAATAGCCTGGTTCATCCCGGCCGCATAACCAATATTCTGACTTACAAAACTGACAGCTCTTAAATCTTCGTTGGTGCCCGAAGCCATCGGCTTCCATGTTAAACCAGCATCTGTTGTTCTAATGATTGTACCCCCTGCTGCTACTGCAATGATCGTTCTTTCTGAAAATACATGAATAGCTGTAATTTCTTCTCTTGTACCGGTTGACAAGGATTTAAATTCCTGTTGAGATAATGATACAACGCTTTTTAAAAGCAGCAGGGAGCATAGCAGCAGATATTTCATATTTTTTTTTTGAGGTAGTCAGAAAACTTTTGCACTGAACTTATTGATGGAATTCTGTAAACAAATATTGTTTTTTACATGATTGAAAATATAACCCTTTAAGGGTGATTTATAAATTTGCGGAGATCCGGCGTATAGCAATTGCTGCTATGAAACTGCCTCCTGATTTTATAGGTTTGCCATTCATCCAAATCACCCTACAGGTGAATAATTTTGGTTCTTTAATGAGGTTATTTACTGTAGAAGAACTCATACCATGTCTGCCGCAGAGCTGGCAAATAGGTCAGGAGCAGTTCAGTCGAATGCAATTGAGAAGAGAAAACCACGGCGTATTAACAAAGGGGCGATAGGGGACTTCCCACGCCGAAGATTTACTGTCTTTGGTTCAAACATTTGCGCTACGCAGTACCGTTAGTAATGCCCTCTGCGGCCTGTAAATTCTATTTTGCAAACAGGTACCAGTAAGATCAGGCTGGGAAACTAAATCGGAAATGAAGGGGATTTTTCTTTTGCTCTTGAAAATTGAAACAGGATTGTAGCGTTCGTGGCAAAAGTTCCTGTTAGCGAAGAATTAAAATCTGTTCCATTTGGTGCTGACAATGTATTTCCCGATACTGATTTAAAAAACAATGAGTGAAGATCAACGTAATTTATTTTGTTGCCCTGGGAAAATCGCATGGATGAAGTTCGGCGGCTGATAGAGGAACGGCTTGGTTTGTATCCATTTGCAAATTGGGCCGAGGTCTTGTTTCGGTCTGCTTTCAATACAACTTTTTCACCTGATGCAATGATGATAGTTTTGGTCATGGTGGTTAGTTAAAGTAATAAAAGAGTTCTGATCTGGTCTTGCAGGTAAGATGTATGATAGCAGATCCGGGGAAGACTTAAATGTAATTTGCGTTAACTCAAACTTCTTACTTTAAAAACAGGCCGGTGAGAACACCGGCCCCACTCAAAAAATGTAGATACTTCAGCAATGACGCGGTAGAGGTAAGCAAGGCCGT
>JBDSBG010000107.1:0-17228 GCA_039921685.1 Ferruginibacter sp. | reverse complement strand
TCTTGATAGAATTGTCCGAGCCGCTTACCTGTACTTCCGAACCCTGTCCGCCATTCACCAGTTTTATCTGCTGACCTTTCACGGGCCCTTTCACCAGGTACACCTGCCTGTCATCAATTTCTACCCAGATTGCAATCTCTTTACAAGGCATCAGCGATGAGTGTTTTAATAATTGGAAATCTCCCTCACAAACATCTTCTGCAAAAACTACCGTGTAAGTGGTTGGTTCGCCTAATTGCTCATGAACCTCAACCCTCGTGAGTTCCGGTAATGCAGCTGTTTCATCCGCATCCTTATCTGCCAATATGCCGAACTTCATTCCCATATCATTTATTTGGTATTGCTATTTCAGGTTTCTCGGACAGTGATTCCGACAACATTGCGTCATTTGCTTCACAAATACGCCAGAATCCCGCTTCATCCAGGGTATAATTTGCAGCGAGGTGATCGAGGCGCTGTCCCTGTATTAATTTATGATAACCAAGCAATGCCTGGCGAGGGGCATTGGGAACACTAACTACCTGTACGTTTCTTCCACGACGATCTCTCATGATATATTGTTCCGCGTTTTTGTACCTGCTTTTTTGTGTGAACATCCTTATTGCTTTATGGTCTAAACTATTTTCGGATCATCTTTATTTGTTATTAAGTATGAAGCTGCCATTACTTTCTTTTGTTCTGTATAATTTTTATACGCAGTAATGACGAGTTCACTTGATTGTTTTTTTGAACAGGGTATATTCCTTGGCGTTAGTATCTTTAAACCTACTGTTACCTTCGCCCTGATCGGATAAAGTGTGGGCGAATACGCCTGCTCTTCTACAGAAAAACTTGTTAACCTGACAGGAACGATTCTACCATCTCCCCAACAGAATAAAAGGTCTGGAACAGTACCACGAGGAACAGGCTTACTGGTACTGGATATTTTTCCTGAATTTGACCCCCCCTTTCCATCACTCGCAACTGAATTCTCCGCAGGCGTTGATAGTCCTGCTGCCTTCTGGTCATCCTGCGGATATAATAACAACTCGAGTGCGGCAATGCGTTCTGCCACGCCGCGTTTTACAATGGTTGGATTGGCTGCGGGATTTTCCAGTTGATCTGCCGCATCCAGTTCAAGTGCCAGGTCGAATGTTTCAACAGGATCAAATGGCTGAGCTGTTTCAGTTGTATCAGCACCGGAACCATTGCCGCCGGAACCACCCATGAACCATGCTTCCAGTTTTCGTGTCATGGTTTCAGGATTGTACTGGAATACAATAACATTTTGCTTGTAGCCATTCATTTCGTGCCTGATCTCGACAAGAGAGCCTTTAACGAGCTTGGGTGAGCGGGGGAAATTGTTTGGCATTTGATTGTTTTAAATTTATTTAAGATCGATCTGCGTTTATTAAATACATTTTAATTAGGTAACTCTTCTTTATAAGACAGAACATTCGATTGGTAATCACCAGGACTCACTTCTATTTCATGAATTTCCCCGGAACGCACATCTCTTCCTCTTAAAATGATAGTCCCTTGTTTTTTCCTTGCTGTGGCTAAAACCTTATCTTCTATTGCGTGCTGTTGTGCAATTTTGCTTGACTTTCGATAAGTGCCAATTATTTTACCATCGCCTGGGGAAAGCCCTCCATCAACACTTCCTAAAAGTTCTTGTTGTGACTTAAGATCACCGGCAATAACTTTATTGTCGTATAGTTCGACATAATCTGGTCTACGTCCCTTTTTAGTTATTTGGCTCATCGGAGTAATCGAGCCATCTGGATTTCTTATACCAACAAAATGAGGTTGCTCCAGAATAATGCGATCCATGTGATTTCTCTGTCTTTTTAACAACCATATCTTTTCATATAAATTCCATATTTTTTTAATGGGGCCGCCTTTTAAACTTTTACCAGCTGCTTCACGTTGAGCTCTATAATCCATTATTGCCTGTCTTACCGGTTGAATTTCTCCTTCAATCTTAGATATTTGTATATTCAAAAGCTCTTGTTCAATTAATCTGGCTTCCTCTGCAGCCTTTAGCGGCTCTGATGTTCTTTTACTTTCTGCTACCTTTAGTCTTTCATTAAGTTTCGAATTAATAGAAAGTTCTTCTGCATATCTATTACGAAGCAACGGACAAGGACGAGGGCTGCAGAGTTTAATGCCATCCTTATCTACTTCAATTTCATGGCCATTTGCAGCAGGTTGCTTAGCCAGTGGTGAAAATGCGTCTATACCTGCCCCGATTGATTCTTTACTATTTACATCGCCTTCTATCCTCATTTTTGCATAGCTACTGTCATCCAAGTCAATATTAAATTCCTGTCGCTTACTTGCATAATTTCCGATTACTTTCGGGCCAATTATCATACCTGCGGTTTTAAGCCCCATGATAGCTAGTTTTCTTTTTGCATCCTTCTTCTGACTTTCCGTGAGGGAAGAATTTTCAATCGCATAATATTGATTTAAAAAATCATTGGTTATTATAATAAGGTTTGTAACTTCTAATCCCTTATCGATTTTAGAGACAACAGGAACAACCCATCTACCCACCAAACTTTGTAACTGGTTTGCTTTGCTGACAGATTCTGCTGTTTTTGCAGTTGCTGATGCAAATCGACCTAAGCCTAACGATAGAATAGAAACAGTGTCCATTCCAATTGAAAATATTAACCGGTTGAAATCATCATCGGTATTCATATTATGTTCTGATTTTTCATCCCAATCTGCAAGAGCCGAAGCGATCCCAAAAACCGACGATGCCGCAAATGCGCCTGCAACAAGTGGAGCAGCTGCCCCTGCGGTTAATAAAATCAAACCTAGAGCGACGAGACCTAACCCAATTTCAGCCAGAAATTCTGAAACAGATTGTGATGCAGTTGTTTCAAGTGACCCTTCTCCTCCAGTTGGCTTGGTCCAGTATAACTCGCCCTTTGGAAAGCGGAGTTTAGTATTCAAAGCCTTAAAGAGTTCAATAGGTGGGTCTACCCTCCAACCCTGCTGCAAGAATGCAGCTCCCATAGATTGGCTAGGTTTTTTATTAGCCACAAAATCTTTTCCTTTTGGAGGCGGAGTTGTAACATCTATTAATACCCATTCACCTTCTGCATTTGCAGTCCTATCGAATCCATTAAATCCCGTATTATATAGATAGAATAGCCAGGGTATTTCTTTTGCCTTTTGATCCCGACTGCCGTCATCCTTTTTTACATCTACAAATTCTTTTTGAGGATAAAAGACAGCCGGAATTCTAATCGCATCCGGTCTGTTATTCATTAATTCCTCTTGCCTTTTAAGTAATCCTTTCAAATATTCCCTTTCCTTCATTTCAGGTGAATTCGGAGACAAGATGTTCTCAAAAAGATAATCCATTTTCTTTGTCGCATCTGCAAACTCAAGATTTACTTTATCAAAGTCTCTGAAACTAAAGATGTAAAAGACCCGTTCGTGAAAATCAGTAATTTGAGGTAAAACGTTTTCAGGCTTTTCATAATTAATAAAGTATGGCTGAAAATCCCTTACCGCATGGTGATTTACATTACATTTTGCCTTTGGGAGCAATGCCCTGCTAACTGCATCATGTTCATCAGCATACCTTTTATAATCGGCAGTATATTTATTAACGGAATTCGCAAAGAATTCAAAAGAATTGTAGTAACCATCCAGGTTCAGATGCAAATTTTTAAGAATAGCTGATGGAATTTCACTAAAATAAAATTCACTTGTTTCGAACACCTCATCAATTTTAGCTTCTTCTTTATTTGCATTAGAAGGGTTAGATTTGATAAATTCACTTTGTTTAAATTCAACATAAATATCATTTTTTACAGAAAGAACTGTTTCCAAATAAGCTCCTGAATACCCCCATTTTTCCATTAGGTTTGGAAGAGCAATAGATTCACCCTCCCCGGTATCCGTTAGTAATTTGGTAAAACGAGCATTAAAATCATATCTGCCCTTCATCAAAGAAGATGAATTTCCATAGTCAGCCCATTCCCCTACTTTAATCTTTTGAACAGCTTCAAACAGTTTTAATCTTCCACTATCAATAATCTGTTTGGTTAGTTCTACATCTTCACCAATTGTACTCGACTTTTGCTCCTTCAATGCAACTTCATGTTGGTTTGATTGCAACTCATACCACCGATCATATTCAGTGTCTTCTGCAGGCTCATACCCACCAGTATCGCCGAAAGTAGCGTACCGTTGAACTTTAGGCCAATTATAAAATTGAGTTTGCTGCACCACATGTGTTAATTCATGCGCTAACAAATGTTTACCAGAATTTGTTTCCGGAGAGAACTGGTTGCTGTTAAAATAAATATCACTTCCATACGTAAACGCTTTTGCATTTACTTCCTTATTCATTTCTGCAGCGGTGCTGCCTGTATGAATACGTACATGTGAGAAATCAGTGCTAAATGCATTTTCCATGAGCGACTTTGTATGGCCCGGCAATGCCGAACCTCCTCCGCCATTCATTATTCGCGAAGTCACATTTGCCGGTGCTTCAAACCCCGCACCCGATTCCGCCTTACGCATCACTGTTCCATTTTTCTTTTTTTCTTCTTCACATTTGCTGCATTTTCTTTGGATATGATTACTACTAACGGCCGATGAAAACGTAACGGGATCAGTTGAACTGCTGTTCACTTTCCGCATAATGGTTCCATTCTTTTTCTTTTCTTCTGCATCACATTTAGCGCATCGTTGTATCGAATTCCCCATCGTACCTGAAAAGGAAGTAGTTCCTGTATTGGATCCACTCATCCGCATCACCCTGTCTGCCATGGCATCTGCTTCCTGCTCATAGCGATCACCCGGTGCATTCACCATCAGCTTGGGCTGTATGACAGCCTGTTGCCTGGGTGATTGTGCCGTACGCTTTACAGCAGTAACGCTATTTGTTGCAAGTGATGTCATAACATTTTTAATTGTTGCAGTATTTGTTTTGCAATACTGTCTGCCATTTCTCGATTATCCATACCCGTTGGAAGTGATAACTTAATATTTAATTCTTCAATTCGCCTGTTGCCAACATCAGCAGGCATATTAGTCGCCAGTATGCCTGCTATATTTTCAGCAACCGAACCTGCTTCGTGTTCCGGAACTCCGGGTAACCTGATGGCCATTTCGTTGATCTCGATCATTTTTCAGTTATTATCTGCATACTGTTTCATTATTTCATGCCCGGCCTTACCAATCACACGGTTTTCTTTTGATAATTCACGTTCAAGCCCTTTCAACAAATGACTGATATTTATTTCCTTCTTTCCTTGCCTGGCCATGAAAATTCCGGATAGCACAGATAATTTGATCTGTGCACCTGTCACCTCAAACATTTCAGATAAGCGCAGCAGGTCTTTTTGCAATGCCATAGCAGTTTTTTCATTCGTTAATTCAGCGATGAGCCTGCCCCATAAGCGCAGCCTCTCCGGGGCATCCGGTTTCGGGAAATTCAAAACGTACCTTAACCTTCGCATAAAACCGCTATCGATATAAGCTTTCCGGTTACTGGCGAGTATCACAATGCCGGGATATTCCTCAATAGCCTGCAGGAGATAATTGGTATCTGTATTAGCGAAGCGGTCGTGCGCATCTTTTATTTCTGTACGCTTCCCAAACAAAGAATCAGCTTCATCAAATAACAATACAACATTCATCTGTGCTGCCCGGGAAAGTATGCGTTCGATATTCTTTGATGTTTCTCCTACATATTTACTCACTACAGAAGACAGGTCAATACGAAAAAGGTCAAGTTGCAGGCTGTTGGCAATCACCTGTGCAGCCATCGTTTTTCCAGTTCCGGGCGGCCCTGAAAATAATGCGACCAATCCACGTCCCTGCGGAAAAAGTTTTTTTATAGATGCATCTTCCCAAACAGCATTTCTCTCTGTCGCCTCAAAATGAAAATCGTTTAACCCTGTACGTAATGAAGATTCCACTACAAGATCATTCCATGAAAAAGAAGAACTCATCAACTGGGCGAAATTTCCCAGGCGGTGCCGCGAAATTCTCCTCAGTGCCTCAGAAGCTTCGTCAACAGTACGTACTCCTTGTTTTGAAATGGCAACGAGGCTTCCAATGCTGAGTTGCTGGCGCCGGATCATTTGATCAAATTCGTCCCGGGGCCAATCACCGGAATCGGGAATTAATTTTTTACATACCTGGATTGCTTCTACTGGTAATAATGATGGCAGCGCTATTTTAATATCTACAAAAAAATCATTTGGCAATAGCACTTCATCAGCTTCTCCAATTACGAACTGTAGGGGGTATGCCGGGATGTGGCCAGGCCAGCTATTTTCAAAAACAAAAGCCCCATGCCATAATAAGGCTGTCCGGCTCAGCCAGGCCTGGCGTTGTGCGTACATGTAGAATAAAGGCCATTGTTCGGGGGTAATACGATTTGTTTGAATGGTGAGAAGTGGAAATGAAAGTCTTGAAGCAACTACTGCGGCAAAACTTTGCCGGCCTGTGCCTTCCATTCCTGCAATAAAGATCCTGAGTGCTTCAGTTCCTTCAATATCAATTTTTCGTCTAATCTTTCCAGTTAGATCATCTACAGGCCAATTTGAAAGCGATTCTAAAACGGGTTGAACTTTTACAATTCCTACAAGATTCCCGTCAATATCATTTGTTCCAAGCAACCAGTCCCGAATGAAGGGATCGAGGTCTATTCTTGCAGGTTCACTTCTTCCCATGTCCGTTTCTGTAATTATATTCCACACTAATAGTGGCGAAGATGACCCCATTGCCAAAAAATCTCCATAGCCAAAAAGCCGCGAAACCAAATGCCTGGTTACATAAGTCCTGCCATTGTGATCGTGCAGGTAAGCATATACTCGTCCGAGGTTTGGATCAATATATAATGCCAGACATGCCTGGATAATGTCTGTTTCCAATTCATTTAAACCAAATGTATGTTTAAGTCGGGAAAGCCTGGATTGGCCATCATTCTTTAAGCAGTTGTCAATTTCCCGTAACCGGAGATTCAGTTCCAGTAAACTTTGCTCCTGTTCATACCATATATGCTCCTTTCCCTGAACATCCAGGTTGTCAAGGCATCCATCTACCTCTGTATTGTAGTTATTTTGATCAGGATTATTCTTTGTTCCTGCATCTGTCCATATCTTGCGCAACCATCCCACACGCCTCCGGCAAAGAAGTCGAATTCGCTCCAGCATTGTTTCATAAACTGTTTGAGTAACTACAGTTTCTTTCTGCAAATGCTGTGTTTGCTTTTTACCGGCAATATTTTCCTGTATATCTATCAAAATATTCGCTTATACATTTATCCATAAAGGTTTACTTTCCGCTCCGTTGATCAGTATTCTCAATGGTATCTGCATACCACGGGTCAATGGGGCATGCAGGTTTATTTCCATGGTAGTAGCACTCATCACCTTATACTCTCCCTGGTTTACGATGGCGCCGTCGACCCGAACCATTTTGTTCTCACCGGTATATACTTCAATACGACCATCCAAAATGTCTACACCGGCATCAATGTATCGGAATATATATCCTGTAACAGTTAGTTTAGTTCCTGCGAGCGCACTGATATTCTCTATCCTGGGTGAAAGTGTAAAGGGAAACTGGTTGGAAGAATTTTTGAATTCTTTACTCAGCCCATTTGGTAATTGCATCAACCTAGAAGCCACAACTTCAGCCGTATATACGCCTGGCAGTACATCCACTACTGTATTATTTTTTTCCAGCATTGCCTTCTCCCTCGCTGTAACCATTATATGATTGGTGCCTGATACAGTTATGTTCCAGTCTGCCGATGCAATTACGGGTTCACTCCATCGTGCCTGGATCAATCTCAATGAAATATTTGCGCTATCAAAACCTTCCCCGTAAAAATTTATAATACTTTCCTGCAAAACAGGTGCGGGTGGATCTTTTGCAATGACTGCCTGTGCAGGTTGAATTTTTACTTCACGAGGTATGGTATCACCCGGCAATTCATAACTGATAATATTCTGACTAACGGTGATCCTCGGAGCCCCTTTTAAAAAAACATAGTTACCATATTGAAGTACTCGTCCTGTGTAGGACATCAACTCATCTGGTTCAAGGAATACTGTAGAAACTTCGTAATAAGCAGACAGTTTCATTGGAGCCTGGCCAGCGGTCCAGTTGTGCACTGCTTCGCTGTACTGAACTGGTTGCTGCGATATTTTCAGGCGGTTCTCCTCCCCGATCAGATCCGGGTGGAGAACAGGTGTCAAATTGTTAGGGGTAAGTGTATTGTCATCTATTATAGGGCAGTCGTGAATTGCTTTCATTGCAATGCTCATCATTAATTGTTCGTTATAGGGGCCGTTTTCATCGTCGAGCAAACTATTTGCTGTTAATTGATAGTAGAGTGTGAGCGCCATGGGCAGAAATCGTGCTTTGGCATCCCTGGACGGAATAGGAAAATTATCATACTCTTTTTTTTGAACTACATGATAGAGATAAAATACAATTCCTTCTATGCCCAGGCTAACGGGAGACAAAGGAAGAATGGTTGGTGGCGCACCTGTCCATGCCGGTGAAGTAACAAATCCCCTCCGGATGAGCTCCAGGTAAGTACGTGTTATAAATGATATATCTAAAAGCGCCATAGTTTATAATTGACCCAGTCCGAAACTGCGTTTATTAATTCCCGTGAGTTGATTGGAAACAGCTGTAGCCGGCGCTTTTTGACGGGTCGGCAATTCCATGTTTTTTGCAGGGGGTTTTGGCGGATTAATTACTTCTACCGTAATTCGGCCGATTACCAGTTTGTTGGGCTCCACTTTTTTGTTAGGAAAATTAAATGGAAGTGCTTCGGTTTTAGCGGGACCCAGGTTTTCTCTCTCTCCTTTTTTAGATGTATCAGCTTTAAATGCCCTGGCTTTATCAATATCCTGCTTTGTTACAGCGGCCTCACTTTTTGTTGGATGTATTTGTTGCGGTAGAACAGCGGGGAAGGTGTTTTTCCCTTTATTCGTTACCTCAGACGTTGTGTGTTGTTCGATGGTTCGTACCGCGGTGAGCTCATCCTTAACCGGAAGACTCCTGATATTTCTCTCGGTGATCCTTTCTATTGATGGGCGATTTAAAGCTGTGGTGCCGGGTATCTGCGAAAAGCTTTCCTGGTTTCTATCCTGGTTGTTTTGTGGATACATAGGTTTAGTATCAGGCGCTGGTAAAACAGTGTTTTGTATCGTACTATCTTGATTTCGGGACAATCTTTCACTGTCATTATCGGGAGGAAGTAGTTGTTCAGCTTGCTGTTGATTGAAATCTTCAACAAGATCATCCTGAGGATTATAAAAACCCGGCTGCTGAATTGGCAATAGCTGGCCAGCATTATCACGGCTGGCAGGCAGATCACCGGCAACCCTGGAGGCTATTTTTTGAAGATAATTATTCACTATAATTTTTATTTAATTCAACCCTATCATGCTAACATAAGCCTGGCGCAGGCTCCTTGGCAGATCCAGTATTTCCTTATGCGACCATCCATATGCCATCGCAATGGAGTGAATCTCTGCACAGACTTTTTTGCGTTCATTCTTAACCGTTGCCAGTAAAAAAGACTGCATATCAAATTGTACTTTTTGCATTTGTTGGCATTCCGGGCATCGAATATCGATATCTGTAACCAATACCGGGGCTACCTGTTCCATTGTTTCAATTAAAGCCGTCATGTCTTCATCGGCTACCGGTTGAGCGATACACCTGCTGAGTATTTCATCCGCAGCTTTGTCTGCCGGCATCCCCCTCACATATATTTCATCTTCTCCATTTGGAAGCCTGAAGCGAATGCCCTTTTCTGTACAAAAAAGCCCCTCATTATCCACACTTAAATCGCTCATGCTTCTTTCACCGGATGAAATGAAATCCTTCAGTGAGAAATTAAGATCGTATAATTCGCCACACGCATTACATGGAAGACTGCTCGAAATACGGGGCCCATATGTGTACTGATAAATACTAGCCAACAGAAAATCCCTATCGGCCACCGATATTTTTTCAGCGAGCAAACTGTTTTGGCTTTCACTATGAGGAGGTTGGATAATAATATTATTAAGAAATTTCAATACCCCGGAACTTTCTACGTTCGATAGTAATTCATCATGCCCATTGAGTTCACGAAGTGAAATAACACGAATATGTGGCGATGCCGATAAAGGAAAAGAAAAGACACCCATAAAATTGGTTTGAGAAATTTGTAATACTCCAGGTTAATTAATATTGTTTGGGTTCAGGAATTTCATAATCCCGTTCCCAGCCTTCGTTTTGCAGCACCAGTCTTTCTATGGCGATTGCATGCGCATTAGAATCCAATTCGGGCAAGGCCTGGTATTCCGATACCCAACAACGATATATTTTATAGGCTTTTGCTACAACTCCCTGTTCGTTTAGCAATTCAATGGTCAGGCTCTTACGAAAATTTTCCAGTGAAATGGATGCATCACCTTCCATATTCCAGATAAGCTTTGCCCATTCTTCAAACTCCTTGTCATGTGTAACTCCCCTTTCAAGGGTAATAGGTTCAAATTTCCAAACACTTGGTGTAACCCTTGAACTACTGGGATCTCCACCTTCCCTATGGGTTACCGCTTCAGTAGATTGCTTCAATGCACTAACCTTGCTGATACCTGCCACAACCTGTCCATTAAATCTCACGCGGAATTTAAAATTCTTGTATGGGTCATGTCGTTCAGCATTAAGAACGAATTGATTATTTTTCATTTGATTTTTTTTAGTATGTCTAAATGTTACACAAGAATGTTCCCGGCCATTTGTTGCAAATAAAGCACTACGAATTCAGCAGGCTTTAGGGGAGCAAATCCTACCCAGATATTCACTATTCCGAGGTTGATGTCATTCTGCGTAGTTGTTTCAGCATCGCATTTCACAAAATAGGCATCTGTCTTTTTTGCGCCCTGGAAAGCTCCCTGCCGAAACAGGTTATGCATAAACGCACCAACGTTCAGGCGCACCTGCGCCCAAAGAGGTTCGTCATTGGGTTCAAACACCACCCACTTTAATCCACGATATAAACTTTCTTCGATAAACAAGGCTGTACGTCGAACAGGGATATACTTATAATCATGGGGTGTATCATCGTCACCGAAGTTGGTGCGGGCGCCCCAATTTACTATACCGCTTGGAAAACGGCGAACCGTATTGATAGCACGCGGATTTAATATACCGTTTTCTGAATCAGAAAATTGTTGTTTTAAACCAATAATATCACGGAGATCAGCTTCTATACCTGCAGGTGCCTTCCACACACCACGACTGGCATCTGTTCGTGCGAATAATCCTGCCATCGCACCCGCCGGACCTATATTTTTATTAAGACCATTATCCCTAACTGTTACCTGGGGAAAGAAGATGGCACTGTAATCTTTAACCAGGCCAATACGTGTTCCGGGTACGCCCATTGTGGCGGATTGTGCGTCGGTCCAGGAGGCCGGTGGGTCCATCAATAAAAATGCCCTGCGCTTCTTACAAAAATTACTTGCGTTCCCGTAAAGCGTGTCAACTGAAGTAGCAGCTGAATTTTCATCCGGAGGCAAGACCATAAGATTAAAAAGGTCAACTTCATTGTCTATCTTTTCATAAGCGGCTTCATATTCTACTGAATCAGGTGAAGTACCATCATTACCCACTGTTCCGGTCGTTTGGAATCCGCCAATACCCATTCCACCGGCTCCTAATGTATAAGCTTTGACATTATTTATGAAGTTGGAGGAATCGAATGCTGCGGCTGTTGCAGTTGTTACGGCAAAATTTGTTGATAAGAAATTATCGCCTGCCATTTCCGTCGGCAGGAGCGTCAGTCGGGCACCTGCGAGCTCCGCTCTCCAGCGAAACAGTGGCTCTGCTGCGGCTTTTGCATTTATGGCAGTAACAATCTTCTTTAATTTATCCCGTATACCATCACTGTGCCCATTTAAAGTTCCGGTAATATTGTCTTCATAAAAGAGAGAAGCTGCTGTGTTTGTCACAAGGTCTGTAAAATTCACCAATTCGGCAGTAGTTGCTACTGCAGGTGGGGTTGGGAATTTATCAAGTGTAATTCCCTGTGCTGGCCCGGTGAACTCACTTTGCGCCAGCTTAACCAGTCTTTTTAATGTCGATGGATCAGCTTTCAGGCTAATACCATTGGGTGCAGGCCGCCTTCCTGAATGCGAAGCTATTTCTAGCCCACCTTGTTCTGTGCCAAACATAAGCGGAACAGCAAGGTCACCAATACCTGCCGGACGGATATAAATATCGCCGCCTGTTGAAGAAGCTATTCTTAATTGCGTTGCGGTACCGCCGGCTAACGCATCCTCAAAACTGACATTTATATTCACACCGGCTATACCATGTACCGTCGCAAATTGACCTTCTATTCGATTTTTAATTTCTGTTGCAAGTGTTGCTTTTGTAAAAACGCCTCCACCCACATCAAGCGATGGGTCATTGAGATTAACCGACAGGTGCGGGCTTCCGTCTATACTTATAAGGAACATGTTGTTTGTAGCAGCATTCCCAATAAGCGGCGACCAGGCAGCTCTAAAGGCAGGAGCACTATTCGCATGTGCTACGACCCGACCCGATTGCGAAAATCCATTAGGTAAAGGACCCAGTCCGCCAGGCAAAGTAGCATCTACCAGCTGTGAATTTTGTGAAATAAACAGAGGTGCATAGTTAGAGGAACGGGGGTCCATAGTCAAATTTCTCCATAATTCGCCTCGTGTTTTTGTTCGCCTCCCACTCTCAAATTCCCAGCTATAAAGTTCCAGGTTAAAAGTAGTCTCAGGCTGAGCGCCGGAATAAGTGACTACAGCCCTTATATCCTCACCAGCAAGACCCATATCTTTCGCCGTTAAAATAAGTGCATCAGTTCCTGCTTCATTCTTTAATATTACTGACGATGAAGCAGCATTTTTGGCAACTCGCACAACCCAACAATCGCTACCCCCATTTTTAAAAAACAGTTTTACATATTGAGCCAACTGGCTCGTTCCGGCACTATCGCCGAATCTAGCTTTAAAGTAGGTATAATTAAGACAGCGAACCGGCTTATTGATCGGCCCTTTTTTTGATGTCCCTACGAATAGCCCTATGGATGTACTCACGCCTGAAATTGTGCGAACTCCGCTTGGTACTTCCTGTACATATACACCCGGATAAGAAGTTTGAACTGGCATATTATATATATTAAATGAAAAAATTAATCTCTACTAATACAGAACGGATATTCAGCTTTCAAAAGATAGCAAACCACTACGCCTTAATACTTAATTAAATTAGAATCAAATTCTTATAAGTTAAAAATTAATAAATCATTATATCCTATCGGTATCTCCAGGCTGAAAGCAAATACATAAATATCAAGAATTAAATTAATGTAATTTTTCATATCAAATATAAAAGTGGATAAAATTTTAATGTGTTGTTTTCAACATTATTTGCACATCTTTTGGGTTGTCGGTCATTTTCGGAGTTTTCCTTAAAATTGTCAAGCGTATTTTACTTTTGAAATTCTCCGATTCAGGTATTTGCGTCCCTGAAGAAAATTTCATGGAAAATTTGAATTAATCGCGGGATAACCAAAGACTGTTTGGACGCCAGTTGTGCTGTTTATCAGAAGTTCCTGGTATGGCGCCTCTCTACAACAGCGGTTCATGTCAAGGACCGAAAGATTGTTAGTGAATGGTTCGTAAGGACCCTTAACCGGGGCCAGGTTGGAACGATCACTTGTGCATTTCACAAACGTTCAAATCCGAAACGGCTTATTCCAAAAGAATTTTATTTAATCTAAATTCTTTTCAACAATTGAGCATTTGCAGTGCTGGTTGCGGTTGGAGCGCTGATAGCTCAAAACAGACAACAACCTATGCTGCTGAACAGTTGCTTTAAGGGGGAGAAGCAAGAAAATACCCCGAATTAATCCGGGGGCTTGTAAGTAAAAATCATTCCATGTTACAAGGTTTTAAGTTTTGTAATTGAATGACCTGGGAGGTCAGCTGCAATGAAGCTGATCTTTGTACCGGCAACGGATGCATTTGCAACTATTGAAAGGTACATCCAGGTTAACCCATCTGGTAAAGGCTTGCAGAATGGGGGAAATATTTGAAAAAAACCAGCAATTTATTCTCGATTTTGTTGTAAATTCAGATGCTCCTTCACTCTTGCTCACTTAGTGGAGAATTGCTGGCGAATACATGACAATAATAATAAACTTACAAAGGTATTGATGGCATGCCAGCATAAAAAGCTTAAGATTTTTTTTAAAAAATGTAAGATTTGTAGGCTAACAGGCCTTTATATTATATAGGGTTCGGTAAAAAACTTTTTAAAAGTGGAACTACAATCAAAAAGTACGGATATTCAATAGAACGGCCATCTCAGAATATTCCAGCGACTCGTAAAAAGCTTTCTCCATAACCTCTACATCCCTCAGAACGCCAAGATTTGTTTTTCGATCCTTCACCCAGAAAATTTCCTTGCTCTTAGGTCCGATACAGGCAGTTGTCAATTTATAGCAGCTATGTCAAGAAGTATATGGGGATAATCGTTCGTAAAAGAAGAAGAGACCTGCCAAAACATTGTCGTCCATGATCTTAAAAACTATTAAAAATCTTCCAATGAACAAACAATCTACTATTCCATTACAAACTTTGGGAAAAATCCGCGGAATTACCGGTATAAGGCTTCATCCTTTGTTGTTTTGGTTGATCTTCCTGCGTGTTTCAATAAAAGCATATCTAATATCAATAAAAAAACTTTTATGATAAATCCATTTCATCAACAGATGGAGGTCTATGACACATACGCCCCATATGTCTTAGGAAAGTGCCTGACTTACTTTAAAAGTTATGGTGAAGATGCAGCCCAGGAGATTTGGTTATCCATTTTTAAAAACTGGAAATCTGACAGAATTTTTTCAAGAGAATACTTCAGGCGCATAATACTCAGAAAAATTTACAAGAGAACGAAAAAAGACAAAGTGAAAAGAGAAAGATTTATACGTTGGTTGCGTTCTGCCAAAATGGTGGATGATGAACAGGACACTCGAATTGAATACCGACAATTAATGCGTTTAGTACTTAAAAATCTTAAGGAGAAGGAGATTCAGTTACTAAGATTAAAATATTATTACGGTTACGAAACCAGGGAAATCGGTGAGTTATTGGATAAGGATCCTGGACCTATTGATACACAACTCTCCAGGATTTGTACGCGTGTAAAAGAAATGTTTACAACAATTAAAATCACAAAATAAATGGAAGCAAAAAAATTTCTTTAAACTAAATTTTATATTATGAATCACAAAAAAGTGTTACAAGATAATAACCTTAATACACTTAGGGTTATTTTGTTGGGTTATGGTTTTCGAAAAAGACAACTTAGCCCCAGATTACTAACAGATTTTAACAGGTCTTTATTTGATGAATCTTTTATTACCGAAAGATTTCCAAATTCTTTTTTATTAAATGAAATATACAAACAGTTTAAAGCAATCATTGAAATAAAAAGAATTCAGAATCCAAGTGAATTAAATGCATATTTAATAGAACTAAGAAAAAAGGAAGCATTGATACTTATTACCATGAGCCAAACCTTAACGGGGGATTCAAAAAAAGGATATAAAATACTTATCGACAATATCAATATTGAAAGTTCTGGTTTCTTAAAAGCAAAAAAACAAAGTGTTGGAATTTCAATTTCACATTGCAATTATATTGAAGATACCTACGCATTGCTCCAATCAAATTTCGAATCCATTTCTTCAAAATGTAAAACGGTTAATTCGGACAATATTTCTGCCCTGGCTAGTAATCTTGAACACAAAATGAAAAATAAGTTGCCGGAGCCGAAAAAAGGTCATCGACGCAAACAACCTTATTCAAAATTTTTAGAGCATCAAACCCGAAATGAAGCAGAGACGTTAGACAAATTCCGGATTGAATCTGAATCTCAACATTGCCCGTCACAAAAGAGGTAGTTAAAATATCAGTTACAATCACCGAGATAGATTCTCATCTGCCCGAGCTACAGCAGTTAACCTGCTCTCAATATAGAAAAAGGAATTCTTATTCTAATGTGAATTATGAAAAGTGGGTTGGACTTTCATGACCCGTAGAATAGCAAAAATGCATAAGTTAATTAAACTTCAATAAACCGAAATGAATACAAATAACATTTTAAATATTTGCAAACATGTATTGGGCGTTGGTACAGTTAGTTGTATATATGCTTCCCAGGTTCAACATGTTTACCAATTTGTGGGATTTTCTACAATCAGCACGGCATATCTTTTTGCCCTGTTTAGCTATTATTGCATTCTCTATGGGTATGATTCAGAGTTGGTTTCATTCACAACAAAAAGAGCAAACAAACTGTTATCGATATTTAGAATCATGATCGTAAGTGTAGGAGCCATTCTTTCCATTCTTGCTTTTTGGATAGCACCTCATAGCAGCGAAAGAGATATAATTTATGAGGTCGTTAATGCTTTCTTTTGTGTTTTTGCAGTTTTATTTCCTGAATTGTTGCTGCCATTGATTTTTGGGATTAAGAATGATCAGCATCAAAATTTGTCTGCTGATGTTAAAGGGGAACATACGAATTATTAGAATGAAAAAACGCAGGGGTTATTTTCAATCAATCAACAAATTAATATTTTTATTTCGCAATAAACTGATCGCAGTTAGATGATAATTCCAGGCCGGAGGTATGTGGCGAAGATTATTAGGCAAGTACTTCCATCAACTCATCATCCACTACCTGCCACTCACATGCTAAATTCACTCTCTTAACAGAAAAACTATGACGTAATCCTGCCACTCAAACATATTACCAGTCCTTAAGGGATCACTTTCAATAAATGACATAATATTGCTCACACTGGGCATCATTGACTATTTTTTTGCAAGGCAAAAAACATCATCGAAATTTACAAAAATATTTCATTTTTTGGTCCTCTTATAGAATCCTCATCCCCGATTCGTGTCCTCTCGAACCGGGATACATCAAAACTTCCTATCGATAATTTATTAGGTTTAAAAAAAAACAACTTCACTGAAGTTAACGATTTCGGTTCGTGAGGACACGAACCGAGGCATGGATTTTCTCTTCAGCCCCGGTTCTAACGCCTTGGTTCGTGTTTTCAAGAAGCGAGATAAATCTATAAGCACTTTCTATCAATAATCTATAAAGCTTAAAAAACAACTTCGCAAAGGTTAAACCCACAACCA
>JBDSBG010000106.1:0-130681 GCA_039921685.1 Ferruginibacter sp. | reverse complement strand
CAATGAAATTTCGTAGCAAGAGTGATAATCCGGACGAGTTTCTGCGGATAATTTTTTGCCAGCCACAGTGCCACATATCCTCCCATACTATATCCAAAAATAGCTGCCCGTTCAATATTATTATTATCAAGAAATTTAATCACATCATGTGCAAAACCCTCAATAGAGAAATTTTCATCGGCACCTGAAGCCTTTCCATGACCGTTAAAATCGATGCAATGAACATGGAATTTTGATTTGAGTTCGGTTGCCAACGGCTCCAATTGATCCTTTGCCCCTATTGCGCCATGTAAGAAAAGAAGATGTTGCATTTGCTGAAAACGCGTTTTACTAGTTAATTATACGCTATGCATTTATGTAGCGGGAGCCCGGTTTGAAGGGCTTCTTTTTCTCAATGTCAAAACTTATCTGCCCAGATCTGCAACTGCGCAAGTTCCATATTTCTTATGGGTATGTGTACTTAGTCCAATCTTTTTATATGACCTATTTAAACAGTTTATCCGGTGCCCAAGATTTTGTACCCTGTCATCAATCAACCATTGCATTGCAATGTCTTCGCCGTTTACCATGCCGTAAGAACAACATTCAGCAGAATAATTAGGAGTGCAATTTCTGCGTTTATGCCCAACCGTACCTTTAATACCCTGCTCTTTTGCAAAACACCTGGCACTTTGGTATAGGCTCTCATCAAAATCCAATGCATCAACAGGTTTGCTATTTCTTAAAGTTGTTATCAATGATCTTTTATAGGCTGAGTTGTTTAAAGAGTTTTCATTTCCTTCAGGACCTGAATATGATTCGAGTTCAATTTTCACAAACTCTGAAGGAAACAACCGTGCAAGGTTAATGTACATGATGGCATCTTTTTCAATTTCGGATAGTTGATCAATGTCTCTCCCGGTATCGGCCAGGCCTAATTGATCATCTGTCCAATCCTGGCAAAAACCTTGTCCTCCAAAAAATAAAATGAGCGTGACGATTAATATTTTTTTCATAACTTTTACTCAAGCCTTTGCTATACCTTGTTTACTTAACCCGTTCCATGTCACTGGTGAAAGTTAAGTGGCTACTCCTTGTGCAGGTATGTGGGCCCGGAACATGGTAAAAATAAAGTAATAGTAAATACTAAGCAGGTACAACAGAAGTTTTACCAGTTCTTTTAGATAGTTGTTGCGTTCTTCATTTCCTTTTCCATTTTACGAAGATGCTTTTTCAATTTTTTGCCTGGAAGAAAGCGCCTTGCTACTATCAAGCGATAATTACCCGTATTCATGACATACCTGTTTTCGGGGGCCTTACCGTTAAAAGGAAGATTGGCATCCATCCACGTAGCGCTTACGCTCCACCTCCTGCTGTTATAACCTGCAGCCACCCGAAAAGAAGTTAGAGGTTGAAAAGAAAAACGATTTGCTTTCTTTTCAGCAGCGTGCTCAGTGGTATAACTAATATTCAGATTGGCTGTAAGGGTTCCGGTTATAAAAAAATGTTCAAACATTACCAGCGTGTATGCATAACCGGCACCAGGGCCAATGCTCAGGTAATTAATTTTATTGATCAAATCCTGGCTTCCGACTTCAGTTGATGTCCGTGGAAATAAAATACTGTCTGCTTTTATCATCCCATAGTAAGCTTCTCCACCCAACAAAAAACTTCCGGCGGATTTCTTTTGCCATTCATTTTGAATAAACGCAGCCCTATAAGAAAAACGGCGGGAATTAAAAACGCGGTATCTAGAGGCACCAAATAAATTAACTTTCATATCAGGCCGATAATAATACTCTGAACCGGCAGGTGCGACAAAACCCTTTGGGGAAAGATGGTATCCTTTATAAGATTGGGCATAAACATCATTGGCCCATTTGGGTTCAAAGAAGTGAAGCTGAACGTCCAGGTATTTTGTTTTGCCTTTGCTTTCGTTTTTTTGTTTTCCTATTCCGAATCCATATGCAAAATTTGCAGACAGGTTATGCCAGGTAAACCCGATTCCCAGATTTGACGACGTGTTGGCTTTGTATTTAAGGTCTCTTTGATTTTTTACTATCGAAGTAAAATCCAGGTATTTCTGTGAAAAGAAGATCCGGCCGGTTACACTCCGGGGAAAATAAACATAATAGCTACTATCATTATATGGTGGCAGTTCTTTTTTCTTTTTCGCCTGCGCCCATGCCGATGTGCAGCAGAAAAACAAAAGACCGAAGCCTAACAAAAAATATTTTAGCTGTTTAAGTGCATTCATAATTTGGAAACGTTACTATACAATTGCGAAAATATAGCCATTATTGATACTCAACTGCATTATTCAATAAAAAAATAAAAGGAACTTAATATGACCGCCAACCTGACAAGATTCAGACCCCAACCGCCGTGAGCGGGACTATCCCGAACGGATTGTGGAAAAACAACGGAAAACATGCAGGGAAAAGCTTGGTAATAATTCCCCAAACTGGCCCAATGGTTACGCAGAACTTCCATCGTTAAAAAAGAGAAAAACATTCTTTCGAAGTAAATGGTTTTTTCCGGCGGCCGTCCAATATTGACAAATGATAAAAAAAATCCGTCAAATCGTACCCTTGCAATGCAAACCTATTGCTGCTTTTTGTTGATTTCCATTTGCCCTGGCTGCTGATTTCGAGAGCGGTTAGATATAGACGTTAGAAACTCAGCCGTTCCAGAGATCATTTATAGTAGTAAGAAAATGAACAATAGCAAAGCTGTCGATTGAACGAAGCAATTCACAATCAACCTGTATGCAAACCAGCTGTTCTTTGTAGGACAATAACTACATAAAATCAGTACCAGACGCGGCTTTCAGCCGCTCAGCTTTAGAAATATTTCACTATTTTTGAAGGCACTTTATTTAACCAGTTCAGCACTGAAACAGGTTTAAATAAAACCAGCAGTATTCAATGGCCATGAAGAACCAAAAATACCATCTAAGAATCTCTCTTTGGACACTATCATTGATGGTTTCATTTCTTTCTGCGTATTCCTTCCCAGGAAAAATAACCGGCCCAAAAGGAACAAGCATCACTAATATTACAATCTGTAACAATCAATTGCCTTACCAGTGGAACAGCATTACCTGTCTCACGGCAGGCACATATTCGGTCAGCCTTACTGGCAGCAATGGCACTGACTCAACAGCGATTCTGAACCTCTCGGTCCTTAACGTAGGGACAAGCATCACAAACGCAATTGTGTGCGACGACGATCTGCCTTATCAATGGAACGGTAACAGCTACTCCAGCAATGGAACTTTTTCAGTAACGCTTACCAGTAGTAGCGGATGCGACTCAGTTCCTATTTTGAGCTTAACAGTAAACCATGTTGTAACAAGTACTACCAACAGGACAATTTGCAGTAACCAATTGCCATTTAACTGGAATGGAAATAATTACGTTGCTGCAGGGATATATTCAGTGGCACTTACCAGTGCTGCAAACTGTGATTCTATAGCAACATTAAATCTATCAGTTAATGCGGTTTCATCAAGCGCTACTGCCGTAACCATATGCAACAGCCAGCTTCCGTACAGCTGGAATGGAAATCCTTATCCTGCTGCTGGATCTTACTCGCTGACATTCCTGAACAGCAGTGGATGCGATTCCGTTGCAACATTAAACCTGTCAACAAATCCTGCCGTTACCAGCAATACCTTTATCACGATTTGTAACAATCAGCTCCCATATAACTGGAACAATAATAATTTTGCAGGCGCCGGAAATTATAATGTTACATTGACGGGTTCTTCGGGATGTGACTCAATTGCAACCCTTCATTTATCAGTGCTGCCTCCTTCAACGAGCGCCACGTTTGTTGTTATATGTAATGCGCAATTGCCTTATAGCTGGAATGGAAATAGTTATCCCGCAACTGGAAATTATTCAGTTACGCTTACAAGTACAGCCGGATGTGATTCAATCGCAATACTTCATTTAGTCTCGGTTCCATTTTTAACCAGTCAACAAACTCACTATGTTTGTAATAATGAATTACCATACTTGTGGAATGGAATTTCATATTTTGTGAGCGGCGATTACACTGCTTCCTTTGTCAACTCTGCAGGCTGCGATTCTATTGCAACACTACACTTATTCATCATATCACCCCTTGTTAATACGGATAGTGTATCAATCTGTGAAGCCGATCTTCCCTACAATTGGTATGGAAATATTATTTCTGCAGGAGGTACTTATGTTTTTTCTCCCCCGGTTGTTATGGACGCCTGCCATTTACTTGATTCCCTGGTGTTATCTGTGCAAGTGGTTACACCCAGTACAACGACAGTTGCTGTATGTACCAACAACCTGCCCTTTGTCTGGAATGGAAATAACTATTCCGCTACAGGAATTTATGGAGTTGTTCTTCCAAGCAGTTCAGGTTGCGATTCATTGGCAAATCTTGACCTTACGGTGGCAGCATTATCCACCAGCACAACAGATATCAGCATTTGCAGCAACCAGGTTCCGTATAACTGGAATGGCAATAATTTTACGGGGACGGGTGTTTATCCTGTGACACTTACGGGATCGAATGGCTGTGACTCAATCGCAACATTAAATTTAGTCGTAAACCAGGTAACGTCAAGCAGTACTGACATTAATGTATGTAACACACAATTACCGTATAGCTGGAATGGAAATAGCTATTCTACCAATGGAACCTATTCAGTAACGCTAATGAGTAGTAGCGGATGTGATTCAGTGGCAACCTTACACTTTGTTATACTTCCCTTTTTAAGCAGTACAGCCAATATCTCCATCTGCAGTAACCAGCTACCATATACATGGAGTGGAAACAGTTATTCGTCCGCTGGTGTTTACACTATTAACTTTACCAGCAGTGCAGGTTGTGATTCTGTTGCAACGCTAAATCTTGTTATAAATGATGTAATAACAAGTACCACGAATGTAAGTACCTGTATCAATCAACTACCGTTTAACTGGAATGGAATTGCCTATAATGCAAGTGGAATTTATACGGCAACACTTATCACTGCGGGAGGATGCGATTCCGTTGCCACATTAAATCTCGTGGTTAATCCGACAGTTGGCAGCAATACAGATATGATCATTTGTAACAATCAGCTTCCATATAGCTGGAACGGAAACAGTTACCCCGGCGCTGGTATTTACCAGGTAACGCTGGTAAGCAGCGCTGGATGTGACTCAATTGCTACATTGAATCTCCAGGTTACTGATATCCTTACCTCCACAACGAACGTCAATATTTGCCCTGCGCTTTTACCTTATAGCTGGAACGGAAATAGTTATGCTACAGGTGGAACATATTCAGTCACTTTATCAAATCCGGCCGGTTGTGATTCTGTGCCTATCCTTAGCCTCACCATTGTTCCTTATGTAACGAGCTTTACAAATATTACTATCTGCAATAATGAATTACCATATACATGGAACGGGAATACTTTTTCCGGCCCGGGTACCTACCCTGTTTTGATGACAGGCAGCAGTGTTTGTGACTCGCTTGCAACCCTGAACCTTACTGCCTTACCAGCTATTACCAGCACTACGGCTGTTACAATTTGTGATAATGAGCTTCCCTATAGCTGGAATGGAAATAATTATCCAGCCAGTGGAAATTACTCAATAACGTTTACCAGTAGTGGCGGATGTGATTCTACCGCAACGTTGATTCTTACTGTTAACTCAACAACTTCAAGCAATACGGAACTTTCTATTTGTGATACACAGTTACCATTTATTTGGAACGGAAATAGTTATCCTGTTGCCGGAATTTATTCAGTTACTTTAACCGGCAGTACTGGTTGTGATTCCCTCGCAACATTAACCCTTACAGCAAATCCCGTCATTACAAGCAATACTGATATAACAATATGTACGTCGCAGCTTCCATATTCATGGAATGGTAATACCTATCCCACAGCTGGAACCTATATAGTCAACTTAACCAGTAACGCAGGCTGTGATTCTATTGCCACGCTTCAGCTTTTTGTTAATCCCATTCTTACAAGCGGCACAATTGTTAATACTTGTGTTAACCAGGTGCCTTATTCATGGAATGGACAGGATTACTCAAATACAGGAATTTATTCAATCACCTTAACAGCCAGCAGCGGTTGTGATTCTGTTGCTACACTCGATCTAACTGTCAACCCTGTTGTTGCAAGCAACTCCAACTTTACAATTTGTAACAACCTTTTGCCATATAGCTGGAACGGTCAACTGTACAGCACTGCGGGCATGCATACCGTTACACTTACGAGTTCCGTTGGTTGTGATTCTGTTGCCACACTGAATCTTATGATCAATCCTGTAAGCTATAGCAATACGATTGCAAGCACTTGTGAAAATCAACTTCCTTTTTCATGGAACGGACAGAACTATTTGACGAGTGGCAATTATATTGCTTCACTTATCAATTCAACGGGCTGTGATTCAATTGCAACTTTAGAACTTACTGTAAATCCTGTTGCAACGAGCAATACCACTGCAGCTACCTGCTCTGGCGAATTACCTTATTCATGGAATGGACAGAATTATACTTCAGCCGGGCCGCACCTGGTAACATTGGTTAGTGCTTCCGGATGTGATTCCATTGCCACTTTAAATCTTATAATCCAACCTACGCCAGTTGCGCCAACGGTAATTTCTCCCATCAGCTACTGCCAGCAGGAAACCACTTCAGCACTTATTGCCACCAGCACGACCGCCGGAGCCCAGTTGCTTTGGTACACTACTCCCTCAGGTGGAAACGGCTCACCGAATGCTCCTGTCCCTTCTTCTGAAAATGCAGGTATCATTAATTATTATGTAAGCCAGGTGGATGGTGCATGTGAAGGACCAAGAGCCTTGATAACTGTAACGGTTAACAGCAAACCGGCGCTTGGACCAGATAAACCAATCAAAATTTGTTTCGGTCAATCAGCAAACATTTCAACCTTATATAACACGATTGGCCTGGCAGCGAGCTGGAACATTGATCAGCAGCCTGTGCCAGATTCGTCCGGTGTAGCCGTTGCCGGCATATACCAATTGATTGTACAAAACAATTTCGGTTGTTCTGATACTGCGCTTGTAAACGTTGGCATAAATCCGCCAGTTATTGCCAATGCAGGAAATGATGGAGATGCTGAATATAATATTCCTTACCAATTGACCGGTAGCGGAGGAGGAAATTATCAATGGACCCCTTCCGGCGTACTTAATAACCCGTTTATAGGAAACCCGCTCGCGGTATTAACACAGAGCACAACTTTTGTTCTGCTGGTTAAAGATGATATAGGTTGTTTTGATCTTGATACTGTAATGATCCGGGTATTGAAAGGCCCCACCTTTTATGTACCATCTGCGTTTACTCCTAATGGTGATGGGCTTAATGATGTTTTTAAGCCTACGCCCATTGGAATTGCCAGCCTTGAATTCTTTCGAGTGTACAATCGTTACGGGGAACTTGTTTATGAAACACATGACATTGGAAAGGGATGGGATGGAACTTATAGAGGCGTCAGGCAAAATATGGGCAATTATGTGTGGTCATTAAAAGGCACGGATAGGCTTGGGGATGCTAAAGTGATGAGGGGAAATGTGGTGTTGATACGGCAATAATGGTGAGCCGGAATGAAAGGAAATTCGTTTCATAAAAACCGATATTGGCATCTCGTAAAACCAGTGATGATGAAAAGCATTTTAGCAATGGGCTGGTTAGAATTTCTATACATTGATAGGGATAGCGGCAGCTTATTTAATTTTGATTTACGATGAAAAAAGGCTGCATTCGCCTTCGACAAGCTCCTACTGACAACATTCAAATGTAGCACGCTGAGAATTTATCTCGACACATTTAATAAAGAAAAAAACTATAAAAGACCCCTAAGGAAATTGGTTGCCCCGAAGCATTCTTCATTAGCCAGCTTTTGGCTTTTCATCGGTTGGTACTGCGAGTACTGGTATTTTTGAGTGCTTTAAGACCTGCATTGCCACATCAACCCCGAATAATCTTTCAAGTCCGTGATGGCTGTGAGAACCAAGAACTATAAGATCAGCATTCCATTCGGTACTGTATTGTAAAATCGCATCAACGGTTTCTCCATCCAGCACTTCGGTTTTAATATCCATCGTTCCAAGGTGGGTGGCCGTTGCTGATAAGAAATTTTTTGCTTCTTTCTTAATATCCTCGAGCACTTCAAGCGTCCCTGCCGTATACCCACCCTGGTATCCCATAATAGGAGAGTAGTCCATAGCATAATACGCAGCGTCAGTGATTACGTGCACAATTGAAAGTTCTGCCTGCATAGCTTTTGCAATAGCATAGCCGGTTTCAACTACAATTTGTGCAGAGGGATTATAATCCAATGCAATGACGATCTTTTTCATAAAATTCAATTATTGAGTTTATTTATGCTGCTAACTTCTGCATAAATATAAATTGAATTTACCAGGCTACAACGGGTTTTATCAAAATTACTCGTCGGACTTTTGACTATCTTCTTCTGCCTCTTCATCAACATCTGTATCATCATCTTCCTCATCTTCGTCCTCTGTATCTTCATCATCTGTATCTTCATCATCTGTATCACCCCCATCAAAAACCTGCTCTCCATCGTTGCCTTCAAGGCCTGCGCTGTTAGAGGGCAGTATATCATAACCTTCCTCGGTATCCTGTTGGTCTTTCATTTCCGTAGTATCTGAAGGAATGCCTGCGTCTTCAAGATTACGAGGATTGCTTTCCCGGTCTAAATTTTCTTGTACCATAGTATAATAGTTTTTAAAAGAAACTTCAATATTAATACCAGTTGTTAGTAAGCGCTGCTTTTTGGCCTTTGGGGCTTTCCTTCCCCGGTCAGTAAATTTTTTATGTATTTTTATCCTTACCGGGATCATCAATTATTAAATGTGATCGACAGCATTTGAATCATAAAAGTGGATAATAGCAATTAGGAATTAATACTTGTCCTTCAGCCTGAACTTGTCAAACTGTAAAAGAATGAATTGGAAAGAAGTCAATCAACCAGGGGAGGAGGAAAGAGATTGGAATGCAGTTGAACGGGATCACTAATTCTGCACAGTGAAATTTCCTTTAAATTTTAAAAAAGTTATTGTGTTCTTGAAAAGTTTCCCGGTAAGCAATACAAGGTTCTCATCTTTGTTATCATAATTAAACTCAACCTGGATGGTTGGATTTTCTAATGGGTTAATAACAGCCAGGAACTTCAAATGATCGGCTTTAACCAACTGTGTTTTTCTTTCAATCACTGTTTCCAGTAATTCTTTAAAAATCTGCAGCATACATACGCCCGGTACAACTGGTTGACCGGGAAAATGCCCCTCAAAAATATGGTGCATGGCATTGATGTCAATGCTAACAAGTACATGATTACCTGTTACGGTTTTTTCACTGATATTAAAAAAATTTCCAAGTAACATTATCTTTCTATCTTTTTTAAACCAATTGTGAAATCAAATTTATGATGTGTAATGCCAATGGTATCGGGCAATCCATTTGTATAATTGTTAGTTATAACCGTTACAACAGCTTTTCTTTTTGACGCCCGTTCCATTCTTATTAACGCAGTCCCTGTACTATCCGTAATATAGCAATTATATCCTTTCGATTGAGGAAAAACATAATACCTTAACCCGATGCTATCACTTCGGATGAAAGCATTGGATGTATCAAGGCGCTGCATCAATACCAGTTCAAAATCTTTTTTTAGTGTTTTTACAACAGCCTTACGGTCTAACTTCTTTAAAACATAAAACACTTTGAAACTGCCGTCCGCTGCAAACTCAAAATCAAAGAACTTAAAACCCATTTCATTCGAGAATAACATACGTGTGCTGCTGTCGGGCATTTTTTTTATAAGCAACAAGCCGCCCAGGTAATTGCCCATTACATCTATTTCAGCTTTGTATAACACTACAGAAATAATCGGCTTGAATTTATCGATTGCGTTTATATCACCAGTAGTTTTTTGCAGGTGTTTATATGGGGACGAACACCCAAAAAGAATAAAAAGCGAACTACTTAATAACAAATAGCGCATCGGGAATATTTGTATTCAATTCTTTATTTGTAAATCGAATGATCGTATTGTCACCGGAGTTTTCAATCATTTCAATATTCATAACAGCATAATCTTTTTTATCCACGATAACGTTGATGGTCTTAAAAAAATCTCTAAGCCCTTTTAAAACTGGTGCCATCTCTACCAGGTATGTTCCTTTGCTCTCAAATATTCTAATTTTAAAATCAGGGTTGCCCAACACATTTCCCTGAACACAATCAACCGTTATTTTATTGATTTGCTGAAAAAGTTTGTTTGACTTTGTATTGATGGTGTTTTGCTTCTGCCCATCTTTAATAAACACTTTGTCTTTATTGATCACCATCAGGTATTCAAATGGAGAAGTATATTCCATTCGAACCTGGTTTTCCTTTTTAAACCAGAATTTTCCCTTCGAAACAATTTTTTCAGAAAGCATGCTCAAATTCTTCTCCTGTACAAAATCGCTTTTAATAGTTGCTGTCTTTTGGGCTGCGGCAGCAAATTCCTGTTTGAACTTTGCCAGGTTCATCATCAATGTGTACCCGCTATACTGTGCAGTTGCAGAGATCGCTGAAAACAAAACCGATATGATTAAAATTATTTTACGCATATGGCTGCAAAGCTAACATTTTATCCAATCGTACGATCTCGTAACCGAGTTCTTTAACATGTTTTATGAACCGTGGCAGCATTTCTTTTGTTGATTTGCTCGTATCATGAAAAAGGAAAACGGCACCTGGTTTTAACAAACGTTCCACTTTGTCCAATAGCTTTTTTTCATCTTTAATAACGGTGTCCATTGAACGTACACTCCATCCAACGGGAATGTAACCCCCGTCGAGGATCGCTTTTCGCAAATTTGGATTAATAACACCATATGGTGGCCGGAACAACTTTGGCTTTACCCCCGTTAATTCCTCTGTAACCGTATCCATCATTTTCAATTCCAGCAACATCCGTTTTGATGAGAAAAGGTCAAAGAAAAAATGATGTGAATAGCTGTGATTACCGATGATATGACCTTGTTCGTGCAATTGCCGGAAGACCGTTTTATTTGCATTGATGTGTTTGCCAATACAAAAAAAAACTGCCTTCACATTATTTTCCTTTAACGTTTCCAGGATCGCTGCTGTATAATTTTCCGTAGGTCCATCATCAAAACTGATCGCTATTTCTTTCTTACCTGTATTTGCGGAACAAAATACTTTCATAAAAAAATTGGAGCGGATAAAATAGCAACCGTAAAAAATAATCAGCGCATACATAAATAATAAGGAAGAAAAAATGATCAACTGATAGGGAAGATCATATAAAATGTCAATCGCAATTAAACCAGTCAGCACGGTGCCAAAAAAAACATTGGTATTTTTAAATGTTAACATGCAGAAAGCAATAATAGTGTATGGTGAGTATTTTGGTAATGGTTATGAATCAATATTTTTCCAGGCGATTTATCAGTATTATGATGAATATTCAAAACAGAAGGTGTTGTACCCGTTTTAATAATTTTTGCTGCAAGCCACAATGCAAAAGCTGTTGAGGTTGGATATTCACCGCAGAGCTGCTTATAGTTTGCAAATACAGCATCTTTAAAAATAGTTGAGGCAAGGCTTTCGTAAACAGCATCATCCTTTGCATTTCCGTTTCGGCCAGTGATCAGCAGATCAATATCATCCATACTAACTGAATGAGAGCCTAAGAACTCAGTGATCTGCTTAGTGGTTTCTGAAATATCTTTCGGCTTATAAAAAGTAGCCATGCCGTCGATTCGTGCATAATCATTTCCGGATGCTTCCTTTGCAATCAAAAAAAATGACGAGCCTTCTCCTGCAATCGTACCTTTTGAACCTGTATTAAAAAGATCAAGATTGGAACCTGCTTCCTGTTTATATAAACCAAAACGATTCAAAATTGCATAGCTATTATCTGTAAGTTCATCTATGGCCCCAACCAAAAAATTAGAAGCAGCATTTTCCATCAACAGCATCATCCCATCGAGTAAAGCACTTTCAAAGGAAAATCCACGATGCACAAAAGCATTGTTGTAATTATTTGATTTAAGCATCAGGCCAATCTGTGCACCAATGGTATTGTGTGTTGATTGAATGAATGCTGTAGGAGTTAATAACTCTTCGTTTTGTTCTACCATTTTGGTGAGGAAGACATCGGTATCCTGCAAACATCCGTAGGCCGTTCCAGTGATGATCGCATCGGGTATGTTTACTTTTGATTCCTTCAGGCAAGCCGAGGCTGCTGCAACACCCATTCGTATGATCCGGCTCATCCTCCTTATCATTTTTGGATCGATGATATCTTTATAATCGGGTTCAATGCAGGCCAGCCGGTTGCCGGTGTAAACTACAGGTTCGGTTAGAAAGGGAACATCGCCGAATGTTCGTTGTGCTGAAATGTTTCCTGTGGCCCTGATATACATTTTTATCTTACAGTTTTGAAAAAATTAAAGAGGAGCAATTACCACCAAAGCCAAATGAGTTGGAAAGTACATGCCTGACCGTTAGGTTCTCCGAAAAAATCGTTTCTGGTGCAAAGGGCAATTCTTTCATTTGTGTATGAAAGCGGAGATTGGGATATACAATTCCATTTTTAATTGACAATGCAGAAAAAACAGCTTCGATACTTCCACTTGCTCCCAATGTATGGCCGGTAAAAGATTTTGTTGAACTCATTTTTGGATAATGGGGATCAAACAATCTTTTGATCGCTGTGCCCTCAGCAATATCGTTGTTCTGTGTTCCGGTACCATGAAGATTGATATAATCAATATCAGATGGTTTTAACCCACTTAATTTCAATGCGCCCTCCATGGCAAGATAAGAACCAATGCCGTCTGGTGAAGAGGCTGTTTGATGATATGCATCGTTGGCATTGCAATATCCGCTTAATGTACAATAAGGTGATTTGTTTAATTTCTTTGCCACACGTTCTGAAACAAGTACAACATATCCTGCACCTTCTCCTAAATTTAAACCCCTGCGGTTTTCATCAAAAGGTTTGCAATATTCATTATCAAGGATCATCAATGTGTTGAATCCATTGAGTGTAAATTTTGTAATTGCGTCGGCACCACCGGCAACTACCACATCAAGCATATTATGCCTGATCATCCTTGCACCGAAGAAAATGGCATTGGCAGAAGAAGAACAGGCTGTGCTGATCGTACTGAGATAGTTTTTTATCCCTAACTGATCTGCTACCAGTTCAGTAATGCTACCACATTCGTGGTTGACAACATCCCGTAATTTCCCTTTGCTGTTATCTGCAAGAAATGCTGAAAAGAAGTTTTCAGTTTTATCCATACCGCCAACAGTGTTGGCCGAAATAAAACCAGTTCGGAAGGAAGAAAGGTCATTAATGCCTGCATCATCCAATGCTTCTTTGGAAGCGATCATACTAAGATGCGCTGTGCGGCTCAGCTGGGGCGACAAGCCGGACAAAGCAGACAGTTGATCATTGCTGAATTTTACTTCTGCTACCGGAATTTTTTTTTGATGAATTGAATTAAGGTAAACCATATCATCCATTCCTGCCTTTCCCTTTTTGAAAGCATTAAGGCATTCTGTGACATTATTTCCAATGGACGAAATAACACCTACACCAGCGATGAAAACAGGGGCATTCATTATGCAGCCTGGTTTTGGTGTTCAGTAATATATTCAGCGATGGTTCGTACAGATCTGAACACTTTGGGCCCATCTTCTGCATTCGAAAGTTTAATCTTATAATTTTGCTGCAATAAAACAATTAGTTCCAGCGCATCTATAGAATCCAATCCCAGCCCATCCACAAAAAGCGGTTGATCGTCGCCGATATCTTCCGGTTTTACATCCTGCAAATTCAATTGGGCAATGATCTGTGTTTTCAGATCCGACATTAATTTATCCATTGTCTGTGTGATATATGTTAAGTAAGTTTTCTTTTGTAAAAATGTTTGTTGGGTTTGCCGGCATCCCCCCATGGTCTTTTATTTCTACCAGCACCAAAGCTGCTTTGTATTGATCGCCCAACAGTTCCACCCAACCACAGATACAAGCCTGCAAGGTATTATTATTGATGAGATTGTTTACATATTGTTGAATAAATCCTGCCTCGAATTTTTCTGCGATGAAAAAAGCGTTTTCACCCTTGAAATTGTGCCGTATACATATCTCCCCGGTCATAATATTAGGTAGCGTGTAAACAAATAAGGCCGGGCTCGCTATATCTTTGGTTGTTTGAAAATATTTAATATCAGTCTCAAGGCTTGAATTTGCATTGGTTAATATCACCCCGATATCTACAGGTTGATAGATCGCGGTTTCCAAACTGTCTTTTAATAAAATTTCTGCAGCCAGCCAGCCCAGCTTACTCAGGCTGTCCATTTTATAAAACCTGGGATATTTTATTTCGAAATGCTGGTATATTGAAAGCAGGAACTCCTGTAAAATGGTTTCCCGTTTTTCAAACACAGCTATCCCGTTTTTATAAACGGTGTTATTGCTGATTACACAACTGGCACTTATATGTGGTTTTATTGGCAAGGCAGATTATTGTTCAGGTATTACTTTCATCCTATCTCTTACCTGTATGATTCGTGCAAGTTTATGCAGCGCTGTTTTATGATCTTTCACATACGGGTTGTTTTTATCCCAAACATAACCTGCCAATACTGAGCAGATCATATTCTTTACCTGCAGGTTTGGTTCATCTGCAAAGAAAATAGTATCCAATGTTCCTTCATACCATGCATTCACATAGGAACGAAATGTATCAACGCCCTGCATCATTACTTCCGTATATTCCTTTTCCCAATCAACATTTTCTCCTTTCAGTTTGCGAACGACAATTTTTGCGGCGATTTGGCTTGAAACTGTTGCCAGGGTAACACCAGATGAAAAAACTGGGTCAAGAAATTCCGTAACGTTTCCTGTTAATACGAATCCTTCTCCATAAAATTTATCTGTAGTACTTGACCACGATTCAAGCTTTCTTGCATTGAATTTCTTTTCTGCATCGTTAAAGCGTTCGGCAATATATGGTTGTGTTGAAATTATTTGTGTTAGTATTTCGTCATCAGTTCCCTCATACCTGTCGAAAAATGAAGGTTCACCAACAAATCCCAGGGATGTAACTCCATTTGAAAAAGGAATCACCCAGATCCATATTCCTGGTTCATGAACAATAATTGTTATACGGTTTGGTTCATCGTCCATCGAACGCTTTGTATCAACAAAATGAGAGAACAGTGTTTTCCTTGAAGGAAGGTTTGATGGCCTATCCAGGTTAAACAAGCGTGGGATCACCCTTCCGTATCCGCTGCCGTCAACAATAAATCTTGCCTGGATTTCCGATTTCTCCCCGTGAATATCTTCAACCGTAGTAACAGAATCCGATCCATTAAAAACAATATTGGTAACTGTGCTTTCATAACTAACGGGAATGCCCATCCGCTCACACTCATCGGCAAGTATTTTATCAAACTCTGCACGTGGCACCTGCCATGTCCAGCTCCATCCGGGTGTGAACTGGTCGGCGAAAAAATAGTCGCAGATCTTACCATTCTTTACAAA
This sequence comes from Ferruginibacter sp., assembly GCA_039921685.1. Classification (GTDB taxonomy): domain Bacteria; phylum Bacteroidota; class Bacteroidia; order Chitinophagales; family Chitinophagaceae; genus Ferruginibacter. The sequence continues at coordinate 115,087 of JBDSBG010000106.1, read as the reverse complement.
CTTAGCCCCGAATTTTTCCTGAAAACCTTTTGCTTTCACTGCCTCTACGAACCCAGCCTCAGTAAGCGCTTCCATACAACGCGGCAATAAACTTTCGCCAATTACGAACCTCGGGAATTTCATTTTCTCTACTATCTTCACTTTGTAACCCGCTTTGTGTACAATTGAAGCAGCTACTGTTCCTGCAGGCCCTGCCCCGATCACAAGTACGTCAACTTTTTCTGTGTTCATTTTAATTGATTGAATAATGCTCTTGAATTAAACTTTCTTTTTTTTACATTTTATTAATGTCTGGCTTAAGCCAATATGATCTACCTGTTCTACGATCTCCAAACCTGCCTCATCAATGCAATTAAAAAATACTTTCGCACTGTACATTTGGCTGTTTCCATTGGCAAGAGCTGTAAAATAAATAGATGTTTGCTGAAGACAAAAAGCTGCAATTTCAAATTTCTGCAGGTCCCAGTAAGGTTCCATGATAAATACACAACCTTCTTCGCCGATTGCCTGTACACATCGTTTTAAAATGGAAACGATCTCCTCTTCAGAAAAGCAATCAAGGAACTGGCTCATCCATATGGCGTCAAAACCAACCGGGAAGGCAACTGTTTCATCAAGCAAATTTGCGGCGTTGAATGAAACCCTGTCTTTCAAACCAAGTTTTTCAATTTTACTTTTTGCAACATTAAGTTGACCCGGAAGATCCATGATGGTGACATGTATGTCTTCTTTATAATTTGCAGATGCAATCGCCCATTTACCGGTATTACCCCCTACATCAAGCAATTTCTTAATCCCGCCTTTGTAAACTAGTGGTAGTACTTTTTTAAATGCGTTATCAGAAAAATAGTGGTCAAAATTAAACCAGCTCTTCTGCACTTCTTCCGGAAGTTGTGACAGTCCCTCATAAATTGTTTTCCATTCTCCGAATTCCTTCAGGCCAACTGGTTTCCCGGTTTCGATGCTTTTGTCTAATGAGAATAGTCCTTTGTAACAAACATCATGTACAAAATTCATATTGATGTTTGTGAGCTCATCGTGTAAAATAAAATATCCTGTTTTGGTAAGAATATAATTATTATCCTGCACGATCACCAGGCCAATGCTCAAGGCAGATTCCAGCAAAACCCTTACCCCATAAATTGGTAGCTTCACTGCTTCGGCAATTTTATTGATCGGTATTCCTTCTTTTCCATTATCTTCTATCAGCGCCAATATTCCTGAATTCCTCAATACCCTTGCCACCTGAAAAACGACCGGGCCAAAAGCGATCCATTGTGCTGCTTCTCTCGCATGGAAGGCTGTTTTCTTTTCCTTATTAAAAAATACCATTAAATAAAATATATTAAGTTTAAAATTTTTTTAGTTTTTTCTCATTACCATCGCAGCGTTGCATCCACCAAAACCGGAAGCTGTTTTTAAAACATTTTTTAAGTTCGCTTCCTTTAATTTATTTGACAGATTCAGTGCTACCGATACGCCGATTTCATTAAATCCCATTGTCGGAAAAACAATATTCTCTTTCAGTGAATGAATGGCGATAACCGATTCAATGATGCCTGCTGCCCCAAGGGTATGCCCATAAAATCCTTTTAGGCTATTTACCGGCACGGATTGCATATTGCCGAGTGCAATTGCTTTGGCTTCCATTTCATCGTTGTATAAAGTAGCTGTACCATGAGCAGAAATAAAATCAATATCACTTTCTGTTAGCCCCGCTTCTTTCATTGCTTTTTTAATTGCAAGGAATAATTCTTCACCTGTGCGTGAAGGCCCGGAAATATGATTGGCGTCATTGCTTGTTGAACCGCCTGCAATTTTTATTTCGCCTTTATATTTCTCATTGGCAGAAAGAATTACGGTTGCGGCTGCTTCTCCTAAATTGATGCCGTTGCGTGCTGCATCGAATGGTTTGCATGGCCGCTCGCTGATTGCCTGGAAAGATTGAAACCCGGATAAAACAAATTTTGTGATCATGTCTGCACCAGCGATCACGGCATTTTCATACTGGCCGGATTGGATCAGTCGCATTCCCGTTATCATAGCAAGTATCCCTGAAATACAGGCATTGGAAACAATAACGGGAGTATGAACAAAATTAAAATGTGCAGCAACTAATTTCGCAGAATGGTGCAAAGCTATGCGGCTATGAATTTCTGTATTGTAGGTTCCTGTTTCGAGTAAACTGATATTTCCTTTTGTTGTGGAGATAATCAATACTGTTTTTGGATCCGTCGTTTTGATATCCGTATTTTCCAGTGCATTGCTGATGGAAGCAATCAGCACCTGTTCAAATTTTGTAATGTCTTTTGTTGCGGGAGGGAAATGTGTTTCATCGAACAGCGAAGCATAAAAGGGCTGCTCGCTCATAGAGCATGGAAGATGCTCTTTAATTCCTGAGATATTATTCTTTAAATTAACAAGGTTTTCACCGGTAGTAAAACCAATGGGGGAAAATATATTATCTGCAGCAACAAAAATATCTCTCATATCTCCTTGTTAGAAAAGTCCGTATTTTTTTTTCCATTCCTCAAAAAACGCTGGTGTTGCCAGTTGCAAAGTCGTTCCATCTTTATCTAAAAAAACCTGTACAGATGATCCTGTTGCAACAAGCTCGTTGGTTTCTACATTAAATAACCTGTAATTAAACAACATTTTTGCGGCCTCAGTAGGAATGTATTCCGTTTCTACTTTTACTGCATCTCCATAGCGCAAAGATCTTTTATAATCACATTCCACATGCACAATTGGTATTACAAATCCCTCTTTATAAAAAGCAAGGTAACCAATGCCATATTCTTTGCCAAAAGCCTCTCTCCCATCTTCAAAATATCTTATATAATGTCCATGCCATACGATTCCCAGCGGATCCGCTTCGCTAAATTTTACTTCGAAGGAAGTAGTATGTTTTAATGTTTTTTTCAAGTTCAATGTTTACGGATTTATACAATTATCCAAGCTAATTGTTCAACTTTTGGTTACCGTATAAATTATTCCGGGACCTTCTGGGGGTCCCGGAAATGAATTTTATTTTTTAGTTGCTTCGTGAGACACAAACCACGGCGACACAAACTTACAATTGTCGATTATCCATTATCAATTGTTATTTCCAATCCTTATAATCAGAATCCTTTAAGATATTATAAAATGCCTTTGCCCAATAATTCTTAAATCCGAATCCTCCCGCTTTACCTGTTATATGTTTCGACAAAATAACTTTCTTTGCTTTCATATCAACATATACCACCCAGGCTGATGCTTCGTCTTTTCCTTTACTCATTCCTTCAATAAAAATGATTAAGCCTATTCCGGTTTTTCCCTGGTAGTTATATTTTTTTACAAGATCTTCTACTTTAGCTTCATCAAGTAACATGTAATCACTGGGATTCATAGAAAAAAAATCTTTTTTCAGCGCACTGTTCGTTTTTTGAGTCACTTCCAATGCATATTTTACCTGCTCCTCTGTTCTATGTACAACCTTTGCTACGTTATATTTTTTTTGCTCATTAACGAACAGGTTATTCCATCCGGATGCGTATCTGTCTTTAAATTCGGAATTGGTTACTTCTCCAGCATCTTTAAATTGTGTAGCAGAGCCAATAAATTTTGTTTGTGAAAAATCCAGCCCAAGCCATGTAATGTCAACTGATCCGATAAATAGGTCATCTTTGGTTTGAGCAGAAACAGCCGTGATACCTAAAAAGAAAATAAAGGCGAACAGCCAGCTAAGTTTTTTTAAATGATTCATGTTTATGTCTTTTATTTTGGTTGAATAATAAATATTTTCATTTCGCACTGCGCCATTACTCTTCCATTACACCTAACTGTACCCGCTATTAAAGTAACATCAAACACCTGGTTCATTATCACAATTTCAGTTTCTAAGTTATCATTTATTTTCGGCAAAATAAATATCTCCAGGTCTTTTATTGCACCGATATAACCTACTCTCACAGGAAGGTTTTCTTTTTGTACAAGGTAACCAGCCCGGGCCGCAGCTGTTTGCGCAATATTTTCTACCAGCGCTGGCTCCCTCAGTATTCCGTCTTCCACAAAGATATTATCCTCCCTTACCATGAACGTTGTTCGTGTTGTTGTTTCATCCGTTTCAATCAATTGATCGATCATTACAAAAGGAGCCTTTTGCGGAATAAGTGAAACAATATTTTCTTTGCTAACTAACATTTATTGTTGCCAAAAGTTATAATAATTATACCATTGTGAAGGATATTGCCTCACTTTCTTTTCCATCTCTGCTACGAAGTCATTCAACATTTCCTGCATAACAGATTTCCTTGCGGGCTGGTTGTACTCTTTAATATCACTGGCGAAAAGGTGATAATGTTTCCATGTTTCTTTCATTGCAAATACAAATGAAACCGGCACCTTGAAGGTTGTAGCCAAAACAAATGGACCCATGGGAAAATTTGCTTCTTTGCCCAGGAAATTTGCGCTCATTGTTTTATTGCCTTCAAGAAACCTGTCGGCATGCATGCAAATGAGTTCATTCCTGCCAAATGCCTCACTAATTTCATAAATATGTGAAAGATCCTCTTTTATTATTATCACGTTTACGCTTCTTTCCCCTGTTACACCCGTGATATACTGTTTGATCTTTTCGTGTTCGCCATCAAACATTACAATATGAACTTTGGTTTCAAGCCTCCTCAATAAGTTTCCTGCGATTTCCCAGTTACCAATATGGCAACTCAATAATAAACCGCCTTTCTTTAATTCAACCATCCTGTGAAGATTCTGCTCCCCATCAAAATTGAATGTGAATTTATTAGGTATCCTGGCCATCATCACAACTTTATCGATGATGCTTTGGCCGAATGAATAGTAATTCCTGTATATTTTTAAAAGAGCTTTTAAGGCGCTGTATCCCAACCTGTGATGGAAATAGTGATAAATAGCTTTTGATGACCGGTAGGAAAATAAAAGATAATGCAATACAACAGACCTGAGTAAAAAGTACGCAGGCATAACACCAAAATTTCTCAACACCCATACAAAAATGCGATAACCAAGCGGGGAACCTTTTGATTTACCTTGCCAGGATGGCATTATACAAGCTCTTTTGAATTGACACGATCAATAACGTAATTATAGAAATCCTGGAAGGTTGCGATGCCTACAAAATCTTCTGGTTTTACTTTAAATTGAAAGTTACTTTCAATTACTACCACAAGGTCTATATAATCCAGGCTGTCAAGTTCAAGTGTTTCTTTCAGGTTGGCATCAGGCGTAATTTTGGTCGCATCCGTTTCGAATTCTTCTACTAAGAACTCGTTTATTTTTGCAATTATTTCTTCATTTCTCATAAACGGGTAGTTTAAATAGATTTTTTTATAATAAGGGATGAGTTTGTTCCTCCGAAACCAAAAGAGTTTGACAAAAATATATTTATTTCTTTATCAACCGTGGTTTTAGCAATATTCAATTTTGCAGAATCCTCATCCGGGTTTTCAAAATTAATGTTGGGTGCAACAAAATTATTTTGCATCATCAGCATTGAATATACAATTTCACTCGCCCCTGCCATCCAGCATTCATGCCCAGTCATTGATTTTGTAGAACTAACATACGGCCTGTACTTTCCAAAAACCTCGTCAAGTGCCTTAGCTTCACTGCTGTCTCCTGCTGGTGTTGAAGTAGCATGTGCATTGATATAGTCGATCTCAGAAGCATCAAGGCCTGCATCTTTCAATGCCATTTGCAGCGAACGAACCGGTCCATCAACAGTTGGGTTGGAAATATGGCCGCCGTTTGAAGAGAATCCGTATCCAACTACTTCTGCTAGGATAGTTGCACCTCTTTTTATTGCAGAATCATAGCTTTCCAATATTACCGTTGCAGCACCTCCGCTTGGAACAAGCCCGTCGCGGTCACGATCAAAAGGTTTTGATGCTTTTGTTGGATCTGCTTCCTGCACTGAAAAAGCTGACAAAGCATCGAAACTTCCCATACAATACTGGTTCACTTCCTGTGCACCGCCGCATATAATGCAATCCTGCAAGCCCGCTTTTATAAATTGATAACCCACGCCAATTGAATGTGATCCGCTGGCACAGGCTGCACTGATGGTAAAATTAATTCCACGCAACTTGAATATGGTTGCAAGGTTCATGGTAACCGTGGAGTTCATTGTTTGAAAAACATAACCTGAACCTACTAACATGGTATCCTTTTTTTCACGCATGATATCAGTTGCCTCAATAATGGGCTTGGCCGAACTATCATTCCCGTACAATACGCCGATATCGGTTTTGTTGATATAATCCTGTTCGATTCCTGCCATTTTTAAAGCTTCCACCGTTGCCACATAAGCGTATTCACCCTGTTCCGGAAGCATGATGCGGGCCCTCCTGTCGAGTTGTCCTTTTAAATTGGGCCTTTCGATAAACCCGGTTAAGCCTGATCTATATCCAAACGACTTGCGAACTGCATCAAGTACAATCCCGGATTTACCGTTGTATAGTGAATCCTTAACTTCGTCAAGGTTCTTTCCTATACAAGAATAAATACCTATACCCGTAATCACAACTCTATTCATATTCACAATCGATCTGATGAATTAATAACAAACAATCCTTTAATGAAAATAGCTAATTTCCGGCGCAACGATTATCAACAAATATAGTTTTATAGCTATTGAATGCTAATCAATTATTATTTGTTATAGATTATACAGTTGAGTAATGGTAAACCGAAACTAAATAAGCGTCAAAATTACTTCTTATTTTCTATACTTTGGGAATTTCGATCCGGCTTTTTTGCACGTATTTGCAGAGAGAAGAGATAATTTAAACCATGTTACATACCTGTTTTTACTTATGAATACAAACCGCCATTTATTGATAACACTTCTGCAGTAATATAACCTGCTTCGGGAGAAGCTAAAAATCCTACAGCGTGAGCAACTTCTTCGGGAGTTCCAAAACGTTTAACGGGAATCATGGATACCAGTTCTTTTTCTGGCAGGCCTTCGGTCATATCTGTTCTGATAAAACCGGGAGCAACTGCATTTACGGTAATACCGCGACGGCCAACTTCCTGTGCCAGTGCTTTGGTAGCACCGATAACACCTGCTTTTGCAGCTGAATAATTTACCTGGCCAGGCAATCCTTTGAGGCCGGATAAAGAAACAACATTCACGATCCTACCATATTTTTTCTGCAGCATGCCGTTGAGCACCTGTTTTGTTACATAGTAAAAACCGCCAAGGCTTGTATCAAGCACTCCTTGCCATTGTTCATCGGTCATAAACATCATGATCTGGTCGGCTTTGATACCGGCATTGTTTACTAGCACTTCAATGTATTTATCCATGTTGGTTTCAATCCATTTACCAAGAATGCTGGCAATCTCTTCTTTACTGGAAACATCAAATTGTAACAGCTCTCCATCCGATCCAGCCGCTTTAACCTGTACAAGGGTTTCATTTGCAGCATCAATATTCCCTTTGTAATTAATAATAACATAGTAGCCCATTTGAGCCATCTTTACGCAAATTGCCCTTCCAATTCCTCTTGACCCGCCAGTTACTAATGCACATTTCATGCTGTTATTTAATTTAAGCTGTTTGATTTTATGTGGATGGTTCGTGAGGACACGAACCATGGCAGTAAGAATAAACTGATAAAAACGGATCTTATTTTTTGCTCCAAAAAATATGGATAGATGAGTTCGTTTAGCCGCCATGATGCGTAGCGTCAAAAATTCGTACTCATCCCTGTCTGAATGGCATCAGCCGGGCAGGCGTTTTATCCGTCATCCGCATATCTATCATCGTGGTCAACCAAACTATTTAAATATAAACATCTATGAACCACTACGTGTTTAAGAAATTACAACTCCATTCGTAGGCTTTACTTTTGCTTTTGCCGAAACGACCGGATCTGAGTCTTCAAAAAAAGTTTTTATCCTTTCAAGGTCTTTATATTTGGGCGCATCCTCAATGAATTTTGGAAATATTTTTCTTATTTCATTGTACACCGATTTAGTTTGTGCCGATAATCTTTGCACACAATCCAGGTAATCCACTGCCTGCAATATCGTCATCATCTGTATGGCCAGTACTTCAAACGAATTGTCAATTACCTTTTTCGTCATCAATGCAGCGTTGCAACCCATGCTCACAATATCCTGGTTATCGTTGTTATTGGGAATACTGTGTACATACATTGGGAAAGACAATGTCTGGTTTTCAGCAACAGTAGATGTAGCGGTGAACTGCATGCCCTGCATCCCAAAGTTGAAACCCAATACACCAAGGTTAACAAACGGCGGAAACTTTTGGTTCAGTTTATTATTCAAAAGATAATTCAGCTGTCTTTCAGAAAGCATGGAAAGTTTTGTGATGGCAATTTTTAATTTATCCATTTCCAGTGAAACATAATCGCCATGGAAATTACCGCCATGAAAAATATTCTTGTTCTTATGATCAATTACCGGGTTATCATTTACAGAATTTAATTCATCTGTTACCACTCTTTCTGCGTTTACAATCGTATCGTACACGGGGCCTAATACCTGGGTTACACAACGAATAGAATAATACTCCTGTACTTTATCTAAAAAAACTTCCTGGTTAAGATTATCGGGATTGTAAAGATGCTCGGACCGGTCGCGGATCATATGGCTTTCTGTGAGAATTTCGCGGAGCATCGCCGCTATTTTGTTCTGGCCTTTGTGTGGCTTAACAATATTTAACTCAAGAGAATAATGATCATCAAATGCCTCAACAATTTCATTCACCATGGCCGTCATCATAACCGACCATTCAAGCAATTTTTTCGCCTGGATGATGTTTACCATGCCGATACCTGTCATAGCAGATGTGCCATTTAAAATAGCAAGTCCCTCGCGAATATGAATGGAAAGTGGCTTTACTTCAAGCTTGTCGAATATTTCTTTGGTTGGATAAAGTTTCCCGTCATAAACAACTTCTCCTTCGCCGATCAATACAAGGCCAAGGTGTGCCAGTTGAACCAGGTCGCCACTTGCGCCAACACCGCCATGTTCGAAAATACAGGGTGTAATATTTTTATTGATCAATGTTGTGAGTAGTTCCACCACTTCAGTATGAATACCCGAATAAGCCTGCATCAGGCTGTTTAGCCGGGCGATCATGATTGCCTTAACCAACACGGGTGACAGCATCTTTCCACCGCCGGAAGCGTGGCTTCGGATGAGGTTATATTGAAGTTGTAATAGATTTTCTTCGCTTATTTTATACTGGGCCATTGGGCCAAAGCCTGTGTTGATCCCATAGATCAATTTATTAGATGAAAACCCTTGCAGAAAGCGGTGATTTTCCTCAACAGTCTCAATTGCCGACGCATCCAAAACAACCCCTTTCTCTTTAAACAGGATCTCAGAGAAATCATTTAAAGAAAGGGCACTTCCTCCAACGTTAATCATGGTAAATGTTTATTTTGCTTCTTTTGTAAGTGGGCAAAAATACGGTAAAATCCTGTACTGGCTTTACTTATTGGAAGTTTTTTGCCCTGTAGAAATTAAAAATCAGGAATTAAAAAACTAACCAGATGCGTTTAAAAAAAAGGCGAAGTCGCTAATCTTTAATTCGCCATACTCGTATTGCGTTTTTTGTATAATTTTAATCATTGTCAATTTATAAATTACTTAAAATGAAAACTTTAAAAAGTGTGTTCCTTGGTTTTACTCTTTTATTTACTGTTATTATAAGCCGGGGTCAAAATATCGAACTTACAAGTGGTGATTTTGAAAAATTACGTGCAGAGAAAACGATAAACTTAGAATTTAACTGGGATAAGTTTGGAGTAGGCGATTATGCCAAAGAGGCGCAATGGATAAAATATAAAGTGAATGATTTAAACTCAAAAGAGGCGGGTAGCGGTGATAAGTGGTTACAGGAATGGAATGATGCGAAGCTGGGAAGGTATGCTCCAAAATTTATGGAGCTATTTACGAAATATTCAGATATAACCTTTGACAGTACTGCCAAATACACATTGATCTTTAAAACCTCTTTTCTGGAACCCGGCTTCCAGGTGGCAGTTAAAGCAAAACCCGGACAGGTTGAGGGGCAGATCTGGCTTGTTGAAACTACCAATAAAACTAAAAAGATCGCAGTAGTAATGGTTGAAAGACGTGAGGGCAAAGGTGCCCATTTCGATTGGGCGACCCGTATTGCAGAGGCATATGGAAGCACGGGCAAAAACCTGGCGCTGCTTATAAAAAAAGACTTAAATAAAAAAAAGGATAATTAAATCACAACTTGTTCCCTGTTCCTTAAAACATCTTTCAAAATGGCGCAGGTCTCCTGAGGTAACTTTATACCTGTTAGACCATGGGAATGAAAAAATTAATCTTCCCTATTAATTTTTGTTTCAGCATAAACAAAAAAGGCTATTCCGAAAACTGATATTAATATTACAGCCAATAGGCTCATTTCTTTTTAGCAGCGTTGTTCTTTGGCTTTGAATGCTAGATTTGGTGAGGTTGCATTGAGCATGAGCACAGGTTGGGAGGCCTGCGACACTATGGGGCTACGCTAAGTCCTCTTGTCAATAAATTTTACCGGCTTAGGGGAAGTTTCCTGGAATTGTATTTTTTGTAGCTTTTCGGCAGAAATGTATTTTACATGCGGGCTCACGCGTAAACGAGCCTGTAAGTATGCCCTTATCTTTCGATCTGCTGACAGGTTACTCAAACCTTTAAAACTAAAATCAGGGAACAGGGAGTGAAAGGCTCAGCAACAATTCAGCTCATTAATGATGTATCCATTTCAACAAGATGAACTTTTCCACCTGTTTCTGGAAAAAAGTTTAAATTAGGTCATAAAAGAGGAATAAATACTATCTCAAAAAAAACATGCCGTGGCTTAATTCCTGTTTTAATTTTTTGTGAACTGCCTACATTTTTACAACCACAGGTTATTAAAAAATAAAAATGAAAAAATTTTATTTGTCAGTCCTGTTTTGTGCAGCAAATCTTATTGCGATTACTCAAAGCCTTGAATGGGCTAAAAATATCGGCCTGCCTTATACCACACAGGTGGAACCGGATAACCTGGGTAATATCTCTGTAGTGGGAACATTTAGCGGATCAGTCGATTTTGATCCCGGTAGCGGTATCACTTTTCTTAGCGCATCCGGTAATTCGAGTAATTATGTTTTAAAGCTGGACATCAATGGGAATTTCCTTTGGGCAAAAAATATTGAAAACACACCGGTAAAGGATTTTGCTTTTGATAAAACAGGAAACATGTACTTCATTGGTAATTTCGTGGACACTGTGGATTTTGATCCGGGTCCTGATGAATATAAGTTAATATCCAATGGGGAAACAGATATCGTAATTGTAAAACTAGATGCAGCTGGTGATTTTTTATGGGCGAAGAGTGTAGGAGGTGAACTTTTAGATTCTTCACCATCTATTGCTGTTGATTCCATAGGTAATGTTTATTATAATGGGTGGTTCTGGCTTACAGTAGATTTTGATCCCGGCCCAGCTGTCAATGAATTAACTGCTTATGGATCTAACTATGACACTTTCATTTCAAAACTGGATACGGATGGGAATTTTATCTGGGTTAAGCAGGTAGGTGGTGGCATCAGCACATTTTGTTATGATATCACACTTGATCATTCAGGAAATGTATATACAGCAGGTGCCTATATTTCAGATACAGATTTTGACCCCGGACCTGGTACAAATATCCTTTATGCTTCGGGAGCTATTGATATTTACATTTTAAAATTAGATGGTGCGGGAAATTTTATCTGGGCAAAAGCCATGGGAGGACCAGCCAATACCGCAAATGAAAGAGCACGAAGTATAACTGTTGCCAGCAATGGAGATGTATATACAATAGGTACTTTTGATCCAGGAGCTGATTTTGACCCTGGCCCTGGGACCTTTTATCTTACCGGTGCATTTCCGCAAATGACTTTTATTTCTAAGCTCGACAGCAATGGAAATTTTTTGTGGGCTAAAGGCCTTGAACGTGGACTTCACAATAATTATATGGAAGTGAAACTAGATGCGTTACATAATCTTTATGTTTCAGGTGCTTTTAGTCAAACCCTGGACAGCAATCCCGGGCCTGGCACTAATTTGTTTACCAGTGCCGGATCCAGCGACATAACTAACATAAAATTAGATAGTGCAGGAAATTTTATTTGGGCAATAGCCATCGGGGGAAGTGGTAGCGATTTTTGTTACGATACGTATATCGACCAGGTCGGGAACAGTTATTTAATCGGTGGGTTCAGGGGAACGGTTGATTTTGATCCAGGTGGAGCAGTTTTAAATCTTATCGACACATCTGCCTCTCTTCAAAATGGCTTTATATTAAAACTTGGATTAGTGGCTTTACCCATTCACTTAACTTATTTTGAGCTTACAAAAACAAAAAACGATGCCCATTTAACCTGGCAAACTTCTGCAGAATATAATAGCAGTGAATTTGAGATAGAAAGAAGTATAGATGGTAACTCTTTTCAAAAAATCGGAACGGTAAAAGCATCCGGTAATTCAAATACACTAAATGAGTATCATTTTGTTGATTGGAATATTGGAGGTATTGTTTCCAGAAAAGAAATTTATTATAGACTTAAGCAGAAAGATTTGGATGATAAATACACATTTTCTCCAGTTCGTTCTGTAAAATTTAATAAGGAAGCTGCGATTACTGTTTATCCTAATCCAACAACTGGAGTAATCACAATTGAGAATTTCGAACGAGATACGGGCTTTAATTATATAATTACTGATGCCAATGGAAAGAATATTTCTTCAGGCCAATTAAACGGGATTGGTAATATGATCGATGTTAGTTATTTACCAAAAGGGGCCTACTTTATCCAGTTGGGAAATAACAAATCGTCTTTTAAATTTATCAAAAAATAAAGGCTATCTATAAAAACAATCTAAATTCCTAACTCCTCCTGTCAATAAATTTTACGGGTTTTCGCGAAGCTTCCTGGAATTGTATTTTTTGTAGCTCTTCGGCAGAAATGTATTTTACATGCGGGCTCACCCGAAGGCGTGCCTGCAGATAGGCCCTTATCTTACGGTCGCATTCTTCGCTATTATTTATTGGCAGCAGGTGAAGCAGCACCTCATCCATGCCAATTTCATTAGAGTAAACCTCAGCGGCAAAATCCTTTATTTCTTCCATCTCATTCAGCAAATCAAAAAGCGCCGGTGGATAAAGTGTGGTGCCCTTGAATTTGATCATTTGTTTTTTACGCCCAACGATGGGGGATAGCCGCACACTCGTTCTGCCACATGAACAGGGTTCATTGTTATAAACACAGATATCTCCCGTTTTATATCGCAGCAATGGCATTCCTTCTACACCGAGCGTTGTAATAGTAACTTCACCCGGTTCTCCAACAGCGACAGGCTGGTTGTTCTCATCCAGCAATTCAAGTATTAATAATTCCGGTTGAAGATGCCCGCCCCTGCCTTCGGAACATTCTGTAAAAGCAGTTTGCATTTCAGTAGATGCATAGGTGGAGAACAATTGTATGTTCCAGGCTTTTGTAATTTTTTTACCGAGGATGTTTAACGAAAAATCGGTGTTGCGAATATTTTCACCGATGCAGATCGCTTTCTTTACTGAAGTTGCGTTAATGTCAATATGATGATCATTGGCAAATTCCAACAGTTTGAGAATAAAAGAAGGAACAGCAACAATAACTGTTGGTTTAAGCCTTAAGATCGTTTCCCATTGCAAGGATGGAACACCGGGACCAAGCCTTATAATGCCTGCTCCTAATTTTCGAATGCCGGAATAATAGGCCATTCCCGCCATGAACTGCCGGTCAAGCGTCAGCATCAATTGGTAAATGTCGGCGGAAGATCCATCTGCACATAAAAAGGAACCATACTCATTATAGGCCAACCGGGTAAGATCGCTTTCTGTTAGCGCAATGGTAACCGGGCTACCCAATGTTCCGGATGTGGAACTGTATTCTATTATCTTCCTGGGGCCAACACATAAAAAATCACTATTGCGTTGCTGCAGGTCTTCTTTACCGGTAGTTGGCAAAAGTGGAAGGTCTTCCAGCGTCTTAATGTCGTCAATATTAATACTATTTGTTACAAATAATTCCTTATAAAAAGGAGAGAACAGGTTTAAATATGCCAGGAGGTCACGCAGTCTTTCTTCCTGCATGAGTTTGATTGTAGGCCGCGGTTGGAATATTGTTTCTGTCAAATACATACTAACATTTATATTCTTTGTGTTAAGCCGGTTCGTTATTCCCCGAGGAGCCTTAATTGGCACCTTGCAGCCTCAAAACATATGTGCTGTACAGCCTCTGGAAATATAGCGAAATTGTGATCCGCATTTCAATTTGTCGTAATCTACCCAACATCTCCCAGATCAATTTTCAACAATTACAACCGCTGCTGCCATTGTTTTAAGATGTGTAAGTGAAACATGAATGGCTTTAATTTTCATTTGTTCCATTAACTGCGATGTTTCTCCAATCAATGTAAGATTTGGCTTTCCTTTTTCATCATTGCTGATCTCAATTTCATTGAAGGCTGTTCCATTCATCCAGCCTGAGCCGATCGCTTTATAAAATGCTTCCTTTGCGGCGAAGCGGACAGCATAATGCTCAAATTTATTCTTTCTCTTTTCGCAATACTCGATTTCCTTTTTCGAGAATACCAGCTCCCTAAAACCTTCGGCCCGGGTCATCTTTTCTGAAACCCTTTCTACTTCTATCATATCTATGCCGGTTCCCAATATCATATTTATGGTGCTAATTTTTTATTGCATTTTTTTATTTGGGTTCGTATATGGTCTTCTTCTTTTTTTGTTGCAATTACTTTTGTTAGTGCAGCCTCGTAGTATTTCAATGCTTTTTTATACTCATCTTTTTCATAGGAATAATCACCGGCAATAACATACGCATTGTAGAAATTAGGATTTGTTGCAACAATGCTATCTGCGTTTATATCCTGCTTATCTAAAAAACGTTGCCTGAAATTTCTGTACTGCTCAAATTTCTGAAAATCATTTGTCAGCAAAAATGAATCGGGTCTTATGGTAAGGCTGCTGTCATAAATTTCTTCGTCCTTTTGCAACCCTTGCATACTAAAAACCTTGTGCAGATCATAACAAACATATTCGCCCAATTGCCATGAAGACGTGGAAACCCAAACCAGTAATTTCTTAGGTTCAAACACAATGGAATGATGTGCGATCAACTGGTTAACCGCCTTTTCATTTCCCATTCCTATATCAGTTCCATGTAACCCTTTCCTATCACGCAAAATATCAACGGTTTTTTGAACAGTGTTTGGGCCATTTGCATTCAACAGTTCCATCATGCGCTCATACCTGTATGGAGAAGCGCTTTCCTTCAATTGCTGAATATTGTCTTTTGAACTATCCAATCCTGCACTTTGAAAATGATTAGTACACAGAATATAATCCTGGTGCGGATCATAGATATCCAATGAGCCTGGTGTTTTTTCAATGAGCACCGCTTTGTTGTCTTCTGCTGAAGCAACTAAAAAGGATTCTGATACAAACATCTTTCTTGACCTGGCTATCGCAATTGCTTCTTTTATATTTTTTGCGTACTGTAATATTTCTCTTGTTACCAATGAAACGGGTGTGGCAGATCCTGTTGGCACATCCGACTTGGCAGCGTTAATTGTAACCGTTAGCCCTTTTTCATTCATACCAGATACAACGCCAATAAACCCTCCCCAGGTAACAGACATAAATTTATATCCTTTGTCCGGGTTAAAGAATGCCACAATTTTATCCTGTGCAAATTTATCACTCACATAAAAATCGAAATTTCTTCCAATGATCATGTTGCTGTCTTGGGATTTTGAATCCCATGTACCGAAAGATGTACAACCAACCAATGCCATGTTTTGTAATGCATGTCCGATATCGTGTGCTGCATGATAATTTAAAATACGCTGGTAATTGGAACCGATGTATTGGTATTGGTCGGATGCAGATTCAGAGACACCATAGATCTCTTCTTTGTATTCTTCCGTAACATTTTTTTCCAACTTACGATTGAACCATGCAATAAAATATTTTAAAAAATTGCGGTAGGTTTTAGATGGAACAAGTTTGCAGATCTGTTCATTGAAATAATCTTCCTGCCTTACAACTAATTCTTTACTCAATTTTCCGTTTATCACACCACGTTCAAAAGGCTTTCCCGATACATACATTTCAAACAAACCGCTCTTGCTTTTCCTGAACCAGTTGTCTTTTATTGTATAAAACCCATGGCTCAGTTCTGTCCGCTGCAATTGTAAACTACTTGTATCTGCAGGCTTCGGTGGATGAGCAATAGCAACACAATAAAGATATATTGCCCCGCCAAGTAACAATAAAATAAAGAATCCAAAAACATAGAGGACCCTTTTCCAAAACTTTTTTCTTCTAAACATTTCTAATCTTTTCAATGATGTTATCGTTACCTGTTAAAGCATTTACAGTAACGATGGAACTCATGGCTGCTCCCAAAATGCCATGCAAATTGAGATTTTGCCCTGTCAAAAACAGGTTAGGTAATTTCGTTCTTGGCGAAATAAACGTTTTCAAAGCATCTTTATAATCCTTAGCAACGCCGTACAACGCACCATCAGTATTGCCGATATAATCCCGGTAAGAAAGGGGTGATGCAGTATAATATTTTTCAATCTTATCTTTAAAACCGGGAAATCTTTTTTCCACACTGTCAATCAATTTCTCAGCTTTTATCCTTTTAAATTCTTCATAGGCTTTTCCCCTGTCTTCTTCTTCTCCAACAATATTATACGTATTTTCCCATTGCTTCACGTCTTCGTATCTCATGTATGCAAGGATCGTCATGCCGTCTGCATATTCCTTTTCTCTTGATGACAGCGCTATAAATAATGCAAAAGATTTTGGCCAGTTTTCATCTGTATAATCTGCAGACGACCAAACATCTCCTTCATTGCACACATAATAATTGTAAGTAAAATGCTTTTGGGCTTTCTTTTTAAAAACAACATTTATGGTAAAAGAAGAAACAGAATTTTCAAGATTATTCAGCCTGTTGCGGTAGGCTTTTTTGAACAGGTTGCTTTCAGTCATTTCGATTGTTACCGCAGGGTGCATGTTTGAAATAAAATGATTGCCATATACTTTTCTACCATCCGCCAGTTCAACATGTGTAACGACGCCACCCTGTTCCACTATTTTTTTTACATGTGCGTGTTTTACCACATCTCCGCCAAGCTTCATAATATTTCTCCCGATGTATTTAGCTATTTGTCCGCCACCATCAATGCATTTATAAGAACTTTCAATGTAACTGTTTATGATCAGCGCATGAACATACAAAGGTGTTTTATCTGCCTCACCGGCATACAATCCATTGTTGCCAGCCAACACCTGCTGAAGCCTTTCATTGGTGGTAATAGATTCAATAAATGTTTTTGTATCTATTCCAAGCAGGCTTGCTTTTGTATCATTGGGATCGCTGGGCAACAAATTATACAGGGGAAACCTTGCGCAGATATCTTTCATCTTATCACAATATGCATTGATCGCCATTTCTTCACCCGGAAAGAACTTCAACAGGTGGCTGATGAATTTATCATAACCCTGCGCATATTCATAAACGGTATCATCACCTGCAATCATGATCTTATCAAATACCTCATCCATTTTCTGCAGCTTAAGTTTGTCCATGATGCCGAGATACTTAAATATCTTGTACAGATTTTGACCTTCATCGAGTCCACCAAGATAGTGCACGCCTGAATCAAATATTACCCTGTCTCTTGCATAGATCTGCAGGCTGCCGCCGATCTGTTTGTTTTTTTCCAACACACAAACCTTATATCCCTCCAGCGCCAACAGGTTACCTGCTACCAGGCCACCCATTCCACTTCCAATAATTATAACGTCATAATGCTGATGCATGCTTAATTTTCCTCCGGTGTTTTATTATTGAAGCCGGTTAAATATTTGTCGTTGCTTTTTAATACAAAAACGACATTAGATGTGTACTTTGTATCATCTATTTCACGACAGCTCATGTTATGATCTTTCGCTATTTCGTTGATCATCCTGCCAGATAAAAAAGATAACCCATTGTTTGTTGTTTTATTAAAGCCGATGAATTTTGTTGAAAAGAATTCAGTCAGCTTTGTTCCTTTGTGTCGTTGTTCCAGGTCCTTATTACCATCTCTTATTACAATTGTTCCACCTGGGTTCAAATGCCGTATACATTTTTCAATTACTGTTTTTTGCTGGTCGGGTTGCAGGTAGTGTAAAATATCTGCCATCACGATTGCATCGTAATTTGGAAATGCATAGGTTGAAATATCTGCCGCCTCAAAATTAATATTACTGTTCTTACTAAAACAATTATTCGCTGTCTCAATTTTTTCCTGGTCATAATCTATTCCCATCACTTGTCTTGCCGGCGACACAAAATTCAACATATAACAAAGAAACCCATTACCACAACCAATATCCAATATCTTTCCTGTTTTTGGCAGTAGTTCATGAAAAGGCTGGTAATTTTTTTCCAACCGGGTTTTAATTTTCATGTACCATTCCAGCATAGGGCCTTTGTAAATGTAATTATACTTTAATTGCTCACGGTAATAGCGGGTTTGTTCAAGTGCTTCACTCATTTCCAAGAATTCATTCCTGAAGTACCGCCCTATATATTTTGTTCGTTCAGCATAACCAATTCCGAAACGTCCGTCTTCGGGCGTTATTCTTGGTAAATATTTTATCGTGATTTGGCCATCTTTCAAAAGAAAATCACCTTTACTCATTGTGTAACCTGTGCCGTGTAAAACAATTGGGAGTATATCAATGTTCAAATGTTCGGCAAGATAAAATGCACCTTTATGAAAACGTTTGATCACGCCATCGGCTGCTCTTGTCCCTTCAGGAAAAACCATAATAGAATAACCCTGCTTCACACGATCCTGCAATAATTCGATGCTGGGTTGTGCGCCCTGGGCAACAGGATAATAATCCGCCATACGCACAACTAAACCGAAGAATGGCGAGTTCCAAACCCAGCTATTTGTAAACAGGATGAGTTTAGGTGTAAGCATCAGCATCGATAAAATATCCAGGAACGACTGGTGATTACAAATGATTATTGCAGGTTTAGAAAAATCTTCATTCAGCGGGTTAATGATGCGCTTCTTCACATTCGGCATAATATATATCATTGACCAGGCAAAACTTCGCAGGATCACATGGTAGAGATATTTTCCCTTTTCTTTATTGAATGGGTTCAGTTTTAATAAACCGCCTATAATTATAAGCAGGAGGCAACCCAAAATAAAATAGGAAAATGCGAACACCGAAACAATAAATCCTGACAGTGTCCAGGGAAACCTTTTTTTATCAGCCCTGTTTTTTATCAATAAGGAAAAGAAAAACGGAATCAAAATTTGCGACATCAATACAACACATACAATCCCTATTATGGAAATGACCGCAATTGATCTTAATGCAGGATGCTTTGCGAATATCAGTACACCCAGCCCGGCGATGGTAGTAATGGCAGATAAGAAAATAGAGGATTTAAATGAAGAAAGGTTTTTCTTTCCCGTTTTATATTCCTGCAACAAACCATCCATGATGAATAAACTGTAATCATCTCCCAAACCAAAAATAAGGGCTGATATAATAATATTAACAATGTTAAACTGGATACCTAAAAGCGCCATAATCCCGAGGATCCATATCCAACTAATGGCCATTGGAATGAAGGACACCAATGTTAATTCAATACGCCCATACATCAGCAGCAATACAAAGAATACCAATAGAGATGTCATCACTGCAATTGAGGTAAAATCTGCATTGATGATCTCTACAAATTTTGTTGTGAGATACTGTTTATCTACAACAGTAATGTTGGGATTGTTGTCAAATGTTTTATAGATGGCATCGGTATTTGTTGAGGCAACTTTTACCAACGTAACCACTGTTGCCTTTCCTGGCTTCTCCGTAATAAAATCATCAAGAAAACTTTTTCTAACGGTGGTCATTGCCTGCTGGTCGGCAGGAACATAATTTGTATTCAGCAAAACTTTGAACTTCTCAAAGGCATTTGATTTGAATCCAATCGCAGTGCCTTCCATTTCAAGCGTTGCAAATAATTGCTCCTTCTTTCCTGTAGTCCAGTAGCTTTCCCATTGGTTGATCCGGGCTCTCTGCAGCGAATCAGAAATAATAAGCGATGAAACACCCGAATATTTTTTTACAACATTAATTTCTTTAAGTGAATCAATTTGTGTGGCCAGTTTTTCATTATTGATCAGTGCCTGGTCCAGTGTTTTTCCTTCTGTAACCAGGTACACAGATTTCAGGGCATACTCATTTATTTTATTCAGTTTCTTTTCTGATTGTTTCAGATCCGCCGACATAAAATTCATGTTGAGCATATCCGATTCAAAACTTACATTCCTTGCAGTATAAGCAAATACGAATGTCAATAGAAAAATAGCAGCGATAACAAATTTATTATACTCCGGCCGGAGTGAAGCAATCTTATCAATCCAGGAAAATTGCTTTTCTTTATAAGTAACCCTTTCCTTTTTAGATTCAATAAAGTGAGGTAAAAATACCAGTGACGCAAGGGATGCGCCAATCAGGCTAAATGCTGCAAACAAACCGAGGTCCTTCAGCATTTCCGATTCTACAAATTGTAAACAGAGGAAACCGCCGATGGTTGTAAAGCTCCCAATGGTCAATGGCATGGCCAGATCCCTGATTACATCTTCAATGTTTCTTGTATGGCGGTAGTGATTATAAACATGAAGTGAATAATTTACTGCAATCCCAAGTATCACCGATCCCGTTCCCAGGGCAATAACAGAAATACTTCCTTTCAGAAAATATATAGCTGCCAGTGAAAACAACGCACCAAATACCACCGGAATAAGGATCACGATCGGCGCTCTCTTTCTTCGAAAATAAAAGCCAAGAAAAACGATGAGGAAAACAAGGATACTTCCTTGCGTCAGCAGCGTATCCTTCCTCAACTGCACAGCATTTCCAACAGAAACCGCGGTGGCGCCAAAATAACCTGCATCAATATTTTTATACCGGGCGCCAGTGTTATTAATAATGCTATCGATCCCTTTTAAAAACAAAGCATTCTTCCCTGTATTACCCGGACCATATTTTGGCGTGATGAACAACAACAAGTTTTTATGATCCTTCGTCATCACATAGCTGTCATACAATTCGAAGTTCTCGTCGTACTGAAGCTGTTGTAATTTTTTTAATCCGATAAAGGAAATACCAACCGGGTCGCTGCTAATAATATTTTTAAATGCAACAGCAGCAGGTGAAGTAAGGGTGCGTAGATTTTGGGCAAGTGTTTCTTTTATGGTTGCAGGTTCTATTAAAGAATCAATTGTTTTATAATCATTCCCGCTTAGATAAATTGGAAGGCGATCGGTGATGGTATTGAAAAGATCCAGCACCAAACCATCATCCACCCGTGCGTTGATCTTACTTATATATAGCCCAAGTTTCTCTTCTGTTTCATTCACAAAACCATTTGCATATTCCACGAGGCTGTCCGGTTGTTCTGCAGTGGTATCTTTCATTGATATCATCACAACCAGCTTATCCAAAAATTTAGAATTCTGAAAAACCTCGTTCAGTTTTTCGATCTTTTTATCTTTTGGTAAAACTTTGGTTATATCTTCTTCAAACCTTACTTTAAAAGCAAAAAATCCAACAAGCAAAAAGCTGCAGGTAAATAAAATAAAAAACGCCGCACGGTGAATTTTAAAATATTTATAAATGCTGATGAAAATTTTTACCATGATGAAATCACTTAACCAACAAGAACAGATTTTCTTTTAAACAATTTAAGCAAGCCAAAAGTTGACAAGCCAAAAAAGACCGCCGCCAAAACAGCCAATGTTATACTTCCATAAATGTATTGTGCAAGATTGGTTTGTATGGATTCCTTTGTGATATTGCTGTTGAAAACCAGGTGGCCGGCATGATCGCCCATCCATATGGCGCCTAATTTATAACTGCCAAAAATAATAATGGGTATCATCGGGGGTAAACTAATATTTGCCGCAACAATCACCAATGCTTTATTTAACCGGAATAATATGGCAAAGAAAATGGCAGTTCCCAATTGTATTCCCCAGATAGGAATGATGCCCATGAATATGCCGAAGGCGACTGAACTTGCCTTAAGCAGATCAGACTGGTGAGGAGCGAGTAATTGTTCCTTAAGAAAAAGGTTCATTTTTTTTTTATCAAAAAGCATTCTAAAAAAGTTTCTCGGCTTTATGTATAAAAAAGTAATGATCACAAGAAATGTGTTCAATATGCTGATGCGGGTAAAATCTTTAAACGGGCGGAAGTGCGATATCCTTGTTTCTTTTGGGGCATAATAAACAGAAACAGGCACTGACTCAATTTTTATTCCTTTCCATGCGGCTTTTACCAATACTTCAATTTCAAATTCGTATTTGCGTGTGAAGTAACGGGAGCCTTTCAGTAGTTGTAATGGATATGCACGGAAGCCAGACTGTGTATCGGGCGAATTAATACCTGTCTCGACTTTAAACCAAAAATTGGAAAACTTATTTCCAAAACTGCTCTTACCCGGCACCGATGCCTGCCCCATATTTCTTGCACCAATGATTAGGCTTCGAGGTTCCTTTTCAATCTTTTCAATAAACAGAGGCAGGTCTTTTGCAAAATGTTGTCCGTCGGAATCTATTGTGATCCCGTACTCATAATTTTTGTTAGTTGCATATTCAAATCCTTTTCGAAGCGCCCAACCCTTACCAACATTTTTTGAGTAGCCGATATATTGCACAAAAGGAAATGCTTTTACAAGCTCATCTGTATTATCCGTTGAGCCATCATTTACAACTATGATGTGATTGGTATAAGCAGCAACATCGCTGATAACACCCGCAACTGTACCTGCATTGTTATAAGTCGGAATAATTACACAGGCTTTTAATGCTTCAAATCTGGCCTGGATAATTGCTGAATTGCTCATTTATTGTCTTCCTCATTTGAAACCGCACATGATCATTCTCAAATGCTTCAACATTGCTCCGGGAGCGGTTTCTGAGGATCGGCAAAGGTATTTAATTTTTTCCTTCTATTCCTTTGTACAAGCTGAATTTTAATGCTGTATGACTTTCATAAAAGCATCCGCCAGCAGACCATGAATGGAGCGCTATATTATAATATATTTGCAAATACATCCATCGATGAGTTAATAACCATAAAAAGAAAATGAGGTCAATTAAGAATATTATTATTTATGCACTTGTAATCGCCGGCTTTTCCGGTCTTGTTTATTATATATCTGTTAAAGGGGAAATGCTGAACACAAAGGCTACAGCGGCACCAGTTAGTGTAAAGGGTTATTGGCAGGATTTTATTGATTCGCTCATACATAATATTCATCATCCACTGGCAATATTGCTTGCGCAGATCATTACCATTATTTTGGTTGCGAGGCTTTTTGGCTGGCTTTGCAAAAAGGTCGGCCAGCCGACTGTGATGGGGGAAATTGTAGCAGGTATCGTTTTAGGACCGTCGTTATTTGGTATGTACTTCCCTTCATTCTCAGCAGCTTTGTTCCCGGTAGAATCACTTGGAAATTTACAGTTCCTCAGCCAGGTGGGCCTTATCCTTTTTATGTTTATCATTGGAATGGAACTCGACCTGAAAATGCTTAAGAACAAAGCTAAAGATGTAGTGATCATCAGCCATGCAAGTATTATTATACCATTCGCTATGGGAATGACGCTGGCTTATTTTTTATATGAAGCATTTGCTCCCCAGGGAATTCAATTTTCTTCTTTTTCTTTATTCATGGGGATTGCAATGAGCATCACTGCATTCCCTGTACTGGCAAGAATACTTCAGGAGCGGGGCATGCATAAAACCCGGATCGGCGCCATGGTGATCACCTGTGCGGCCGCAAATGATATTGCAGGCTGGTGCTTACTGGCAAGCGTGATCGCAGTTGTGAAGGCGGGTTCTTTCGCAAGCTCATTGTACAATATTTTGCTGGCAGGCGCTTACATACTTCTAATGCTGAAAGTTGTAAAACCGTTTTTAAAAAAAGTTGGTGACACGCACGCATCACGCCAGAGTTTAAGCAAACCTGTTATGGCTATCTTTTTCGTGGTGCTCATTTTATCTTCTTTATTAACGGAAGTGATCGGTATTCATGCTTTGTTTGGCGCATTCATGACCGGCGTGATCATGCCTAATAACATGAACTTTAAAAATATTATCATTGAAAAACTGGAGGACATTACTTTGGTATTGTTGCTGCCGCTGTTCTTTGTGTTTACCGGTTTGCGTACCCAAATTGGCTTACTGAACGATTCACATTTATGGTTGGTAACCGGCCTGATCATTCTAATTGCAGCCGCTGGTAAATTCCTGGGAAGTGCTTTGGCAGCAAAGTTCGTTGGGCAAAGTTGGAAAGACAGCCTCACTATAGGTGCATTGATGAATACCCGTGGCCTTATGGAACTTGTTGTACTGAACATTGGATATGATCTTGGTGTTATTACTCCTGTAATGTTTACCATGATGGTAATTATGGCCCTGGTTACAACATTTATGACAGGGCCTGTGTTGAACCTGATAAATCTGGCCTTCAAAAAAGAAGGAGAAGTAGCTGAAAATATAATTGTGCATCCGAAGATAACTGATCCTGTTTCATAAGCCTATATGTGTAGATACGCGGAAACATGGATGAACGGATATTCACGGGTAAATGCTGTATGCGCAGCATGTTGTAAATAGTTATTTATAATTATTTAAAATTACGATTTTGATCTGTAATTTTCTGGAACAAAAGATAAATCCGTCTTTATCCGTTCATCCGTGTCATCCGCGTATCTATTATATTAAGCAATTAAAAAATTGAATGCTTACAAAATCATGAATATATTTCTTCTAAGATTATCTGTATTTATTTTCCTTCTTACCTCTTTGCTTTTATATTCCTGCTCTTACTCAAAAAAAACAGCTGGCAAGTTATTAGAAGAAGCCAAAACAAAAAGTTACGACATCATCGTTATTCCAGGTGTACCATTTAATAAACCAAGTTGGGATAAGTACATGCGTGGCCGTGTGTACTGGGCAAAATATTTATATGATCTTGGCATTGCGAAAAATGTAATGTTTTCGGGTTCGGCGGTTTATACAGCGTATTCTGAAGCTGAGATCATGGCTATGTATGCGGAAGCAATCGGCATTCCTAAAGAACATATTTTCTTAGAAACAAAGGCTGAACACAGTACAGAAAACATTTACTACTCTTATAAGAAAGCAAAGAAAATGGGATTTAATACTATTGCATTGGCCTCAGATATGTTTCAAACAAAATCATTGCGGAGGTTTGCTCACAAAAAATTAAGCCCTGAAATTGGAATGATACCCTGGGTGATGCCGATCATTCGTAAAATGGACCCAACCATGATAACGCCCGAAATAGATTATCAAAAAGCTTTCAAGGATTCTTTTGTTTCCATTAAAAAAAGAGAAAGTTTTTTTAAACGATTAAGAGGAACGGGGGGTAAAAACCTGGATGAACATTTTTATGATTAACGAAATTTGATGCGCCGTCAAAAAGGTACGCTTGCCAGCTTGTCTTTAACACATTAGCGTTTTGGTTCTGCCGATGAAAACAACCATACTAAAATGCTTCTTGTAGTTGCGGTGGAAGCGGAATTCATTCATGCTTTTCCCGCTTCGCAAATCCGTAGCCTTCATTATACGGCCCTTACCGCCAGCAGTGCAGTTTCAATATTTGTTATCCACGATTGACAGGGATCTACCATTTCTTCAGCAGGGAAAGGTTCTGTTTTTAAACTAATACCAGATGCTTCTTCGCTTGTACAATCACACCAAATCCTGCAAGCCATATCAATATAACGGTTACGGGCACCCGCTTCCGCTCTTGATCTTGAAACAAGTGTGGCACCAATCGAAAGTTGTATGCCATGGCCTGATGCTGAAGCTAATTGAATAAGTAAATTTTCATCGAAGCCTCCTACATAAGCACATGCTGTTCCAATGCCACGCCAAAGATCTTTATGCCTTGAAGCAGGAAAAGTTTCCACCATTGCTGCAATTTTTTCGCAGTATCCTTTGCTGGCATACCATAAGCTTCTACCCAGGCCCTGGTCGTAAGCACGCAAAAATTTATTTCTTAATGTTGATGGTATTTGTTGCTCACCAATTGACCTTCTTTTTCTGAAGATGCCTTCATAATAACCATAGCCGTCTATCACACGGCATTGCATGAGAGGTTCAAGTGTTTCAATAAAAGGAAAAACAGGAAATTGTTGTTGAGCCATTGCCCATCCCAAACCAATATGCGACTGCGTTAAATGCTTTGCTCCCGGCCCTTTGATAAACAAACGCCAGTGATGAAATGCATCGTTGACTGAAATATCCTTTGTAGCCATTTGCATGGCTGCAGCTTCATAAGCAATTGACCTGAATTCATTTTCTGTGCTGTTTAATGCCACTTCCAATAAATTCATATCGTCTTCATCAATGGAAACAGACATGCCATATTGAAAGACGCCGCGGATCCTTTCCATCCTTGCTTCAATGTCATGAAGCACACCCATTATGCAAAGGCGGGTTTTGGATAGAACCACATAAGATCCACATCTTTTGTAATGGAAGGATCTAAATTTTCACTTAGTTCAAGTTCCACAGTAGCACCGTTTCTTTCTTCATTCAATTTTGCAGTGTATGGATCTACCTTCATATTGAGTGGCGTTCCTTTTACCTGTGCACTCACCAACCTGAACATGTCACTGGCGATCTGCTCCAACATTTTCATATTCGTTCTAATTTTTTCTATCAGGGCATCGTCTTCATACTTTGTATCAATATCATTCTGGAACTGCTGCATGTATTTCAGATCATACGGGTCAATATAACGATCGGAAAATCTTTCTGTTTCATAGGGAGCCCAATCTAAAAACATATCCTGCATGGCTTTGTTAAGTGCTCCAAATTTTCTCCCCAGCCCGCGTGCGGAAGAAAATAATTCTTTTAAAACCGGCATATTGGTATATGCATGATTGGTAAACAATAATGTTGGAACGGCCCAGTAAGTTGCCCAGTCCCAGAAAATTTTCATCACCATTATTTGTGTATTGCCCATCAGCAAATACTTATCCTGGTACACAGGTATCCAGTTATCTACCAAACTAAGGTGTGATTGTTCGAATACAGTTGCACGTGTTTCTATGTCCTCGCCTCTCAAATCACGAACGATAAGATCTGAAAGCCATGAATTATTCATAGCGATAAAATCGGTTCCAGGAGAATATAAAGGATCCAGGAAAGCGCCGGCTTCACCGGTTACACCCCAACGTTCGGCGGCACAATAAATTCTCCCGGTATGATGTGCATAATGTTTTAAGATTTTAAAGTCGAGCAGGTTTGGCGTTTCGGGCTCAAGCATTTTGTAACCCCTTGGTTCATTTACTTTCAGCCATTCCATTGCCTTATCGTATTTATTAAAACTATCAAAAGGATGTACGGCGGGGTCGGCAACAATGCCAATGCTTGTATTTTTTGAACCAAGTGGAATCACCCATAGCCAATAGCCTTTGTCCATAAAATGCACTGTGCTTAAATAACGAAGCCCGGGTTTAAGATATTCTTTCCAGGTTGTGTTGTCGGACCAATCGTCAATATCAATTACACCTTTCAATCTCCACCATACAGCATTCACATGATGTTCCATTGGTTTATGAAAATCAAGTTTGCGTTTCATGAAACTGCCACGGCCGGTTGCATCAGAAACCCATTTGCTTTGTTTTGTTATTGATTCACCATCTTTAATAAAAGTTACAGAATGTCCTTCAGCAGAAATTGCTACATCTTTAACTGTTGCGCCAAGGATTACATCGGCTCCTAACTCCTGTGCCCTTATTGCGAGAAAATTTTCCAATGTGCCGCGGTCGAGCTGGTGGCTTGGTGTTGGAAGCCTTTCACGTGGACCAAGTTCAACACGGGTTGCGATATCATCTTTATTGTCAGTTGGAAAAAAGAAACGCAGGCCATGTTTAGGCAATTCGAATTCTTCCAGGTATTCTTTCAGGCCCAGTACTTCACGCAGGTAATGGCTTCCAAGTTCTACCGTTGACTCGCCTACTTTATGCGCTGCAGTGGCAGCCCCGCTTTCACGCCTTTCCAAAACGAGAATGGAAATTTCCGGGTTCATGCGTTTTAATTGAATAGAAAGAGTTAGGCCCGCCAGGCCGCCGCCAAGGATAATAACATCATATTGACTTTGCATTGTGTATTTTCTTAAGTGTTAGAATGCTGTTGAAATGATTGCTGATTAATAATAACCCTATTTTTAAAGATAAGGTTTCGGACAGAATTTATAGCTTGAAATATTCAATTTACTTTGATATTTAACTTTTTTCAACTGGTCATTACTCCGCACGGTTTTTATCATATGTGTTCCAGCAAGATAAAACTGTGCTGCATGCCTTTGTAGCTGTTATAAATAAGAATGCTTTTAAAATCTTGCCGAAATATTTTTTTGATCATATGTTGCGGTAATTCATTTCGCTTTATTATTTCGGTGGCGATCCAGCATGCAAACCCCGTTGTTGTTGGATATTCTCCGGTCAAATGTTTAAACCTGGCAATGCTAACATCAGGGCCACAAATTTGTTCGCATGAATTGTAAAAATGTGTGAGGCGGTTATCACCATTTTCGCCGCTTAACAGCAGATCCGGCTTATTATCTCCCAAATGCGTTTTAAGAAATTGATGAAGCTGATCCTTTACCAATGCCTCGTCTTCTGTTTGAAAAATATGAACAGCAGTTAATTTAGCATTTGCATTTGATGGATCATCATTTACAATGAACATGGCCGAGCCTTCCCCAGCCACGCTACCTTTAGAATCGAGATTATAAAGCTCTTCGTTGGAACAAGGCCTTTGCTTATACCAGCCGGCTAATTTTTCAATATTGTAATTAAAACTTGAAACCTCATCAACAGCGCCCATTAAATACGTTGTGCCCGGCTTTTCCTTCAGCAGCATGTCAGCATCAATTACGGCGTTCTCAAAAGATAAACCGCGGTGTACATGAGTGATATTATACCCTTTGTTCTTACTCAACAAACCAAGTTGACCTGCTATAGCATTGGGTGTGCTCTGTACAAAATTTGTTGGCGTAAGGGTACCTTCGTTGTACTCAATGATCTGTATAAGGAATTTTATACAATCTTCCATGCCACCCATTGATGTTCCGATGATGATCCCGTCGGGTGTATTCGTATTTTTCTGAAGCAATGGTATTGCTGCCCCTACCCCTAGACGTACGGCACGGCCCATCCGGCGCAATACTCCCGGAGGAATTCCTTCATACGCTGGTTCAACAGCCATTAAAATATTATTTGCCGGTTGATTCAGCTCATTCAACTTCGCTGGAAAAATATTTTCCTGCAAAAAAGTATGCTGTGCTGATATGCATGTAGTTTCGTGGATGAAGAACATATCAGGCTTTGCTAAAGATTAATGAACTGCAATTACCAGCGAAGCCAAAGGAATTTGACATCACATTATTAACCGATGCTTTTGTATAAGACAGCACAGGAGCTAATCCTGTAGATGCGATGGGATCTTTGTAATTAAGTGCAGGATAAATTTCCTGGTGCCTAAGATTTAAAATACTAAATACAGCTTCTATTGCACCGGCGGCACCAAGTGTATGGCCAATATTTGATTTGGTAGATGCGAATGCAGGCGGCTTATCGAACAGGCGAAGCATGGCTTTGCTTTCCACTTCATCATTATTTTCTGTTGCCGTACCGTGTGCATTGATAAAACTGATATCAGTTGGCAGCAGCCCGGATGATTCCAATGCGCCATTCATTGCTAAATAAGGGCCATCTCCATTTTCCGACAATGAGGAAGGATGAAATGCGTCGTTTGAATTGGCATAACCTGCCAATGCTGCATAGATCTTTTTTTCTCTGCAATCTTCTTCTTTTTCAAGTACGAGAAATGCTGCACCTTCTCCCAAATTCAATCCCCTCCTTGCTGCATCAAAAGGCCTGCATATTTCGGGAGATAAAATGAACAATGAGTTAAATCCATTCAATGTGAATTTTGCAATGCAATCAACACCGCCAACGATTGCTCTTTTCGCCCGGCCACTTTTTATGAGGCGGGCACCATACATAATTGCATTGGCTGAAGATGAACAGGCTGTATTAATTGTATTTACAATTCCATGCATGTTGTAACGTTTTTGCAAATACATATTTACCGAGGCACAATCGTATGATTCAAGGTATTCAGAACCTCCTTCTCCTTTGTTTGCATCTTCATACAACTGGTCGGTTAAGCAAATACCGCCAATAGTTGTGGCACCAATTAAAGCCGTATCAAAAGATTGAAGTTGTTCGGTGGTAAAAGCACTGCTCTTGATCGCTTCTTCAAAAGCATGTTGTGCAAGCAAACTGTTTCTCGTTAAACCAGAATCGTAAGCGTTTAACTTTTTTTGTAACGCTTCAGTGCTCATTTCAATTTGCCCGAAGGGCAAAACTTCCGCAAATTTTGACGGAAAATTTTTATCTATCCTATCAATGCCGCACACACCGTTCATTAAAGACATACGGTTTTCTTCCACGGTATTGCCGATGGAACTTATCACTCCAATGCCTGTAACAACGATCCTGTTCAAAGAAATAATTTTATTTTGTTCTGTGTTGTTCTATGTACGCAGCCATTGTGTTGATATCTACTAAAACTTTGCGGCCTTCTTTTGGATCTTTAATATCGATCCCATATTCACGCTGCAACAAAACGATCAGTTCAATTGAGTCTATTGAATCAAGTCCCAAACCTTCACCAAATAAAGGTTCATCATCTTTTATATCTTCAGGTTTCACAGACAGCAAGTTTAAAAATTTTACTATCTGCTCTTTTAATTGTTGCTTTAACGGTGTTTGTGTTGCTTCCATATTATACTAATTCAAATCAGGTTTTTTCTTTTTAAACCCCAAACTGACAAAATCTGTATCACTACAGTAATGACAAATAAAGGCAAAATATTGATTAAAACATCTTTTAATTTACCCCCTTCCAAAAACAATCCATAAAATGATTCCAGTCCCCAATGCATGGGTGACAAATTCATTGCCGTTTTAAACGAAGCCGGCATCGCAAAACCAGGCACCATGATACCGCCTACCGCCGCCATTAAAATTACGGATACTGCACCGATACCATTCGATTGTTCCTGGGTTTGGGCAAATACACCAATGCAGATCGCAAAACTTACGGCGCACCAGCCGCAAATTAAGGAAACAATGAACAAGCCTGCGATATCTGCTGGTAGATTTAATTTCGGCAACCCCATTTTCGGAAACAGCAAAACACCAATGGCAAAAATCACAGCGGCCTGTAACAACGTGACTGCCAGGTAAGTAATTTGTTTAGATAACATCGCAATGAGATAATTTGTTGGCAATGTTTTTAAACGTATAAAACTTCCATTCAATTTTTCTCTTACGATGCTGCTGCCCAACGAGATTACAACAAAGAACATAGCAAAAATGGTCCATGCGGGAATATTGTGTTGAGTAGCATTGGGAATCGTTCGGCTCCCATCTCTCGAAACAGGAATTTGATTGATAGTCACATTTGTATTAATAATATCTTGTTCCAAACTATCAGGAAGCTCAGATTCATTCAAAGAAAAATATAATGTTTTTAAAATCTGTTTGCTTTCAACCAACTGCAATGAACTGCGTAAGGCACCATTGATAGAAGCCCGGAAAGATTCCTGCAACACCGGATGATAATATAATGTGATAGGTTCGATGGAATCAGCAGTTGCTTCTTTTGATTTGAGGCTATCCACCGGCGCACCAAAATTGTTTAATGCCTTACTCGCAATCGTATTTGCTTTTCTTTTCATTTTGGATGAAAAATCCGCAGGAACAATAATCGCAAGCAAGGCATCTTTATTATTCATCCTGTCGATGATCTGCTGATCTGTTTGTTGCTCATCCACAAGCATCATTTGAAACATTCCTACTTTATCAATCGCAGTGATGAGTTCCTTACTTGCTGTTCCTGTATCATGATTGTTTAATAAAAGCGGCACCTTATTATTGTTCACCAACTCAAACGTACTATTCTGAATCGCTGTTATAACAATCGCAAGAATAATGGGCATGACGAACATAAACAGAACACCAAGTTTATCTCTCGATAAAATGCGAATGTCTTTTTTTATGGTTGCCCAGAGTTTATACATGGTCGGCCTCTTTGTACTGCTTACCCGTTAACGACAAATACAAACCTTCCAATCCATCCTTTTCATGTTTGGCAAGCAGGGCGTCCAATGAATCATTGATGATTATCCTTCCGCCCTCTATCAATGCGATTTTATCGCAAAGTTCTTCGGCTTCACTTAGTTGATGTGATGTATAGATAAGAGTGGTGCCTTTATTATTTAATTCCTTTAAATAATTAATGATAGCATGACGTGAATGTATATCAACACCAACAGTTGGTTCGTCCAAAAATAAAACACGGGGATTATTAATAACCCCGATCGCCAGGTTTACCCTGCGTTTCATTCCTCCTGAAAACTTTTGTACCTGTTTGTGCTGTACATCCTGTAAGTCGAGCACCTGCATCAATTCGCTGATCCGGCTTTTAATGGTAGTTGCTTTCATGCCACTCCATGCACCAAAGAATTCAAGATTTTGCACGGGGCTAAGTTCCTGGTAAAAAGAAAAGTCCTGTGGTACCAATCCGAAAAGCTTATTGACTGTTTTTTTATGATGGGCAATTTCGTTTCCAAGTAATTTGATACTTCCCTTTGTGTAAGAAAGTAAGCCGGTCATGCAATTCATTAATGTCGTTTTTCCGGCACCGTTAGGCCCAAACAAGCCAAACCGTGCTCCTTCTGCGATATCAAGGCTAAGATCGCTAAAACAATTATTTGATTGGCCTGGATAAGAGAAACTGAGGTTGTTTATGCTGATGGCTGCATGATCCATATTACCATTTTATTTTTGATAACACCTGGAAGGCCCTTTTCTCAATGTCAGAAATTTCTATAAGATAATTTCCCATTGTATCATAATCCTCCTGGCTGCCGATCCTTCCCTTGTAGATACCCGCAGCCTGTACGGCAGCGGTGCGCCAAAGATCACCCGACTGTGTAAACATTTTGGAAACATCCAGCAATTCCTGTTTGGGAATGAACTGGTACGCTTCCTGCAAAAACGCAGCATAGATATACCTGAATCCTCCACCGCCGGTTCCAATCTCCTCCTGCATGCGTACAAGTTGTGCAAGGTAAAGCCCGGCTTTTTTTGGTCCCAGCTTCTCCCGCCATTTTTTAATTTTATTTCCTGTATTAGCAATGCTGCGTACACCAACAATTTTGCTGGGTATTTTCAGCATATAAAATGTATTCTTCTTAATTCCTTTTTTAATGGCCGTTGCTATCTGTTCATCTGATATCGCAGATTCGATCTTACCGGGATAATATATTTGCCCTTTGGGCGCCAATGCTCCTTTCGCAAACCGAACTCTTTCCAGTTCATAACTGGTAAGTGTAGTTGCTGTTTCCATAATGGGATCACTGATCAGGTAATTATCTGCGTCCTTACCAAAAACAATTAAGTTATGCGCATTGAAATGAAAACGATATTCCTTTGGAAAATAAGTGAGATAGAAAACACCTACCTGGCAACCAACCGGCTGGCCCGCAGCAATCCTTTCCAGCAATGCTTTTTCCGCGGCTTCTTTTGATCCAAATTTCTTTCTTACAACAGGAATACCAAGCGCTTTGCAGGTTGTTTTAAATATCAAACCAGGCATAGAACGGAAAGCGATTGCCGGGCCGTTATTAATTTTTACAAATGGAAGATGTACGAAGAACAAGCCTGCGCCTATACCAAAGGCCAGCGGCTCTGTTATTTTATTAATGCCATTGAATTGTAATAAACTCGTGGTAACGCCATTTTCGCAATGTGCTGCCTGTTTATGTTCAAAATTAATCTTCATGCACATTCATATTGATAAAGTCCTCAACACTTACATTAAAGGCCTCAGCGTAACGCTTAATTTTCTTATCTGATAATTTTTTAAACACAGCAGGTTTCATATGCCTTTTTACCTGCCATCCCCAAAAACCAGTATACGCTGTGATGGTCGTCATATCCATCAATCTTTTTTCCATAAAAAAAAGTACCTGGCTGGCTTCGTTGTTCATCACCCTTTCTCTTGCTACTCTTACACGTTCTTCAATATCTTCCCATGCAAGGTCAAGTGCATTTATTTTTACTTCCCAGCCGGCACTAAGTTCCTTTGTGTATTTTCCTTCTTTGTCGGTTGCATAACAAACCTCCCTGGTGATTTTTCCAAGAGAGCTAAGGTCCTGGGGAACGTCTTCTTTTTTCATACAAATTATTGTTTGGTGTTAAGCGTTTGGTGTTAAAGCGCTTCTTTAGCATATTTTTAAAACTCATGTGCTAAGTAACCCCAAACAATAAACACCAAACAAAATTTAGCAAACAGTGAGCATTGCATACATGTAAGAGAAGCGTGAGCTTTCAGGCACAAGCAACAGAATCTTATTCCCTTTTTTTAATTTTCCGCTGTGAAATAATTCATCTACCATCAGGTACACGGAACTCGCTCCAACATTGCCAACAGTTGGTAAATTGAAGAACCATTTTTCGTAAGGTATGCCGATTCCTTTTACGATCAATTCATCAAATATTTTACTCCTGAAAAAATCGCTTGACATATGTGGTAAAAAATAATCTACTTCATTGATGTCGAGGCCCCTGTCCACAAAAATTTCCTTTAATTTTTTCCCGCCTTGTATAACGATATTCTTACCTAATAATTTTACATCCTGCTTGATGCTCAATACAGAATTGCTTATTAATTCCTCCTGGGAAAAATCGAGATAGCTTTTCAATGTTCCGTCAGGTTGTTTTTCACAACCCATATACATGCAGGCATCCAGCTCGTTTGCATAAGAAATGCCATCAATCCAATCAACCGAAAGGCTAAGCCCATTTTCATTGGGCTTATCAGACATTAAAAAAGCCGATGCACCATCAGACAACATCCATCTTAAAAATTCTTTCTCAAAACCGATATATGGATCATCTTTGAGTTCACCAAGTTTCTGGGCCTCATCTTCAAAAACATTAGCAACCAGCGAAGCAGAAAATCTTTCTGAACCTGTTGCAACCGCCTCCTTTTTATCTCCCGATTTAATGGCGAGGTATGCATATTTAAACGCGTGCATACCTGCGCAACAAACACCTGAAGGTGAAACAACTTCAACGCCCTCAATCTCGGGTAACCAACCATGCGTCATCACACCGTGCGATGGCATCATCTGGTCGGGTGATGAAGTACCACAACTTAATAGTTGAACATCCTTTAATCGGTTGGAATCCTGAAATAAAGCACGGACCGCAAGTGCAGTCATTTGTGCATTGGTATGTGTTGGCTTACCTTCTTTTGTAAGTGCGTAAAACCTTTGCTTAATACCATTGTTTCTCAAAACAATTCCTCTTGATTTGGATGGATTTCCATTGATCATTCCCAGGTAGGTCTCCATCTCATCATTAGAAACAGCTTCGCCGGGCAAAAAAGATGATGTATTATTTATATAAACCTTATTCAACGACATACTTTTTTAATTAATTCACTCCTAATAAATATTTTTTTCTTGCACTTATTTTTTTGCCCAAAAAAGGCTTGAATAATATTGCGTCCACAGTAAGTATAATTGGGGCCGCCACAAACAACGCAATAATAAGGTAATACTTGAACAAACTAAGCCAAAAGCCACGATTCTTCTTTTTAACTATGATGCCTGCCCAAATTGAAAAGATCTTTGAAGCTTTTGATTCTATGAACATCAGCCTGTACTTTACTTCAACTGCTTTCTTATCTACCAATGCCTGTTGCAAACCCGTCCATTCATTACTATTCAGAAAGGGTAATATTGTTTGTCCAAAAACCTTTGCGCCTGCAATATCTTCATCTGCAACACCAGGCTTTGGAAAAAAACCAAGCGCCTTGCCTTTTTTTCCTTTTAACATCCAGTAAAAAATGGTCACAAAACTAACGAAATTTGCGTGCTTATCAACCAGTGCTATATGGCCGGATAGTTTTGCACCTGTGGCCGCAAGTATTTTTTTAGACTTTTCAAACGCCGTGATCCACATATTCCTTGCCCCTGTGACCATAACAACTGGCGTATCCTTCAAAACTTTTTTCACAGATGGGCTGTTTAAAATCGAATTAAAAGGAATACTCGGAGACAAAAACCAGGCCTGGTACCCCAGGATGATCAGGTCATAATGGTCTTCTTTCAAATGAAAAGGAGCAAGTTGTGTTGGCACATTCAAAACGCAATCGGGCATCACAGCAAAAAATGTGTTCCCCTTCCACGGAAAAGGATAAGGATTCGCAACCTCCACCCTTATTGTTTCAACAGTAACAGCCTGTGTGGAAATGAGCGGAGCAGTAAGATTGTCAATGATCTCTCCCAATTGTCCCGACTGGGAAAAATAAATTGCCAAGACCTTTTTAACCATCCTTCTTAGTAATTAAAAAATAAATGTTTGCAATGTATCAGAATGTTTGCGATAATCCATCACTGCTGATTGAACATCTGGCGATAATTTTTTAAATGAATGCTGAATGATCGCTGCGTCTTCCTTCTTATCTGATTTATAATTAAGGATCTTCGGTGCATTCTCCTGTATAATAAGCCGGAGAAAACGCCACTCTACATTATCCTTATCCTTTTCGATAGCGGCTTCGAGTTTTGTATGCCCGTCCTTAAATACATTTAATTTCTTTGATGCGCCCTTTATAAGCGCAGCTTTTTTCATTAATAAGGCTCCCGAATAAGCGCCCTTATTAATGTTTGTGGACGTTTCTATGATTTTCAGTTGCCTGTCCACGGCATCTGCATTTCCATTTTCCATTACTTTATAAAATGCGGCTTTATCAAATGCCTGCGCCATTGCCTGGTTGATGAAACCCAATCCCATGATAAAAACTAAGCAAATTATTCTCAACGTCATTTCCTTGTATATGAATCTTCAAAGATAACACTAATGCGATTGCTGCCAATGATATTGGGTGAATAAGTAACGGTACAATTAGAAAAGCTGCCAGGCAGGGTGATATGGAAAAAGTTAAGGTTAATTCTTATCAACATGGGAATAGAGTTCCGGGCACACAGATGCGGCTAAGGATGAATGTTGTTTGCTTTGCAAATAAAAAATTTTACTAATATCGTTTGTTCGACTTTTGCGGCAGTATAAGATCCGTTCATCAGTCGCATCCGTGTTTTCTATGGGCCTGGAACAGCATAGGTTCATTCCTGCTGTTCTGCAGTACAACAAAAATTTTCAGGCTACAATTAATTAATTAATCTTTGCATTTATGGGGCATATAGATTCTATTATCATTGGTTCGGGAGCAGGTGGATTATCGGCAGCACTTTCACTTGCAAGGGCGGGTCAAAAAGTAATCGTCATTGAACAACACTATGTTCCTGGTGGCTGGTGCCATAGCTTTTATATGAAGGGCCAACGGTTTAGCCCAGGTGTTCATTATATTGGAAAAATGGATAAGGGCGCATCAACCAGCGGATTATTTGAAGCACTTGGTATCGCCAATGACCTGGTTTTTTTCCGGATGAATGCAAAAGCGTATGAACATTGCTGGATCGGCGACAAACGGATTGATATGCCGGCAGGGATTGATAATTTATATGAGAGCCTGGCTGAAAAATTTCCAAAAGAAAAAAAAGGATTAAAAAAATATTTAACGCTCGTTAGAAAAGTGAGCGAACAATTGTACTTAATCCCAAACATGAGTGGTTTTTGGGATAATGTTACCATTCCTTTTCGTACAGCGCAACTGGGTAAATATGGCTTGTTTAGTTTGAAGCGTGTTATAGATTGGCATATCAAAGACCCCTTATTGCAACAGGTATTGAATGTTCAATGTGGTGATCATGGTTTGCCGCCTGGCCTTGCAGCTTTCCCGGTACATTGTGTGGCAATGGATCATTACTTTGATGGCGGATTTTATCCAATGGGTGGCGGGGCAGGTATTGTAAAAGCATTGACTACTGCTATAAAAAAACTTGGTGGGGAGGTGAGAACCGGTGTTGGGGTGAAAAAGATATTATTGGAGAACAATGGGGGAAAAAAACGAGCCATCGGTGTTGAATTGGAAAATGGCGAGCAATTATTAGCAGATAGGGTAGTGTCAAATGCCGACCCACATCAAACCTATCATAAAATGATTGGTGCCGAAAATCTTAGCAAAAGCCTGAATACAAAACTTGGCAAAACAAAATATTCTGTCACTTCCTTGATGCTGTTCCTAACTGTTGATATGGATGTTCGCAAAGCAGGATTGGATTCCGGTAACATCTGGATGATGCGTGATAAAAGTATTGATGAACTTTATAAAGAAATGGCTGCTGTTGATATTCTTTCGGATGACGATTTTCCGGCTGTATTCATAAGCTGTAGTAGTTTAAAAGATCCGGCGAGTTTTAATGGCCACTATCACAATATTGAAGTGGTAACATATATAAAATATGAATCCTACAGCCAGTTTGAAAATGAAGAAACCATCAGATCAAAAAGATATCTGGAGTATAAGGAGCGTATCGGGGAAAAATTATTGAATAATCTTGAAAAGGCTTTACCGAATGTTCGTAATCATATTGTACAGATGGATGTATCAACACCCATTACCAATGAATTTTATGTAAGATCAACCAGGGGCAATGTTTATGGAACAGAAAAAAGTATTTTCCAGGTTGGCCCATGGACCTATAGTAATAAATCAGAGATCGAAAATCTTTACCTCTGCGGTGCGAGTATTCTTGCGCACGGGGTAGGTGGTTGCCTCAACTCCGGGATACAAACCGCAGCAAAAATTCTTAAACTTCATGTTGACGACATGGTTAAGCCTGAGGCCGGACAAAATGTACGCATATATGATGCTGAGGACAGTTCGCAATGGCCCGAATGGCTGATCACAAAAATGGAACAGAAGAAAAAATTATTTGAGTCCAGGGCGGCAATGGAAAATGTATAATTTAATACCGCTGGATTGCGCACAATTAACTACCGCTCTCCCTGCAGTCACTTTAGAACATATGCTGAGCTGGTTTTAGTGTTTCAAAAAGTTGTCCTAACGTAGGCTGTGACAATATCTAGAATGCCAACACAGATGATCTTTGGTAAAAAAGATCCTGCCTCAAATCAGGCAGGATCTTTTTTGGTTTAGGGATTAAAGTTATTCCTTTATTATTTTTTTGATCGTTTTATTATTTCCATCGGTTATTTCAAGCAGGTAAACACCTGTCTTCAAATCATTGCCAATCCTTGATATTTCATTCGCCTTTACCAGGAAAGATGCTAATTTCCTTCCTTGAAGATCAAATAATCTTACTGTTAGTTTGCTTTGTGCGGTTGTCCTCACCATTAAATTAAAATCGCTGGTTGTGGGATTGGGAAACACATTCACATCCAATGCCGCAAGATTTGTTTCGTTCTTTATCCCGGCTTTTTCACTCTGAGTACCATTTCCCCTTCCTGCGAATCCCGGCGGAGGGCATGCAGGCAACTTAACAGCTGTTTGCCTTATTGTACTTACTGCACAATTATTAATTGATTGAGCGGTTACGATTCCCTGAATCGCCGCATCAGGATATGAAACCAGAATACTGGTTGTGCCTTGCCCGCTTAAAAGTGTAGCACCAACTCCTGATGGTATGGTCCATTGTACTGAAGTTGCGTTTGCTGGCATAGATGAAAGTGTATAACTATAAACCCTGCCCGGACAAGGCTGTTCCTGTATAACATCAATAACACTTGGTGTAGCCGGGTTAAGTTTTGATACTGCCAATGTTCTTGCTCCGCCCGTACCGCACCCATTTGTTGCTGTTACAGCAATAGCTCCACTTGTAAAACCTGCCGGGTAAGTAAATGAAATTGTATTTGTGCCCTGCCCCGTAAAGCCAATCGCCCCTGCGGGAACAGTCCAGTTGTAAGAGGTAG
Source organism: Ferruginibacter sp. (assembly GCA_039921685.1). GTDB lineage: Bacteria > Bacteroidota > Bacteroidia > Chitinophagales > Chitinophagaceae > Ferruginibacter. Next base: position 74,932 of record JBDSBG010000106.1, on the reverse strand, counting down.
CGTTGGTTACATTGCTGATTGAATAAACTGCGGCTACTCCTCCGGGTGCAATATTTGAACAAACATTTGTTGATCCATTTATGAGACCTGGAATTGATGGATTACTTCGGGTCACGTTAAAAGTACGCAAGCCGCTTATTCCGCAATCATTTACAGATTGAACAGCTATTACACTGCTTGTAAACCCATTACCAAAACTAACCTGCACAATAGTATCATTTACTCCTGGACCATTGGGGTGAGTAATAACGGTATTGCCTGCCTGCGCAGTCCAGATATAAGATGTTGCGGTAATTACCCTGGGAATGGTATATGTAATTGTATTTCCCGTTCCCAAAAGCGGACAAATATTTGTTTGCGAGGCTACAATGGTAGCAGGTGTACCTGGATATTGTGCAACTACGTAAAACGATTTGTATGTACTGCTGCCGCAGTCTGATATTGCTCTCACCTTAAAAAGTTTATTCGCAATATTGGCAAAGCCAGTATCAAATTTTACGCTGATCGCATTCGTCCCTTGTCCTGAAACCAGGATTACTTTCGCGGGAACAATCCATTCATAGGATAATGCTACAGGATCGGGTTCTACTGAATAAACATGTTGAAGATTATCGCCTATGAAAGGACAAATGTTTATCTGCCCGTTAACTGCTGAAGGCATGGCTGGAACAGCCAGGTTTTGTGTTATATTGATACTAGCCTCAGATACACATCCCTGTGCGCTTGTTGCAGTAACTGTATAGGTACCAGGAGTTGTTATTGATTTAGAAGCGCCACTTCCCAATCCATTGCTCCAACCATAACTGCTACCACCCGTTGCTGTTAAACTTATAGATATGGTTGAACAGTTAAGAACTGTAGAGCCTGTATTGTTAACAATTTCAGCTATAGGCAAAGCGTTTATATTCAACGTAATGGTATTGCTGCTTGCGTTTTGAAACGAGAGGCAATCGGCATTGCTGGTCAAAACACATGAAATAATATCGTTTTGTGCAAGAGATGCATCCGAATAACTGTTGCTGTTTGTTCCTACATTATTTCCATTCATTTTCCATTGATAGATAGGGCTCGTTCCCCCGTTTGTAATTGTAGCTGTAAAATTCACAGTCGTTCCGGCACAAATACCGGCTGCTGCATCCGAATTGATCGTAATAGATGGCGAAACTGAGGCATTGATTGTTACCGGGCCTGAAGTAGAGGTACAACCACTTGCAAATGTGATGACAGCAGTGTAAGTTCCCGGAAGTGTAGGCGTATACGTTAGCGGTGCCTGTGCGCCAAACTTTAATACCCTGTTATTTCCTTCCTCCAGTACATACAGATCGCCGTTAGAACCAAGTGAAACAGCGGGCGGTAGGTAAAGCTGGTTAAGATTGCTGCCGGCAACAGTAACTCCTGTTATCGAATTTGGAGCCCAACGTTGAATGCGGTTATTCGCAAAATCTGCCACAAAAACATTTCCCACAACATCTACATACACACCAATAGGTACGTTTAGAGAAGCTGATCCTGAACCAGGGCCTGAAGCAGACCCCGCAACGATACTGCCACTGGCCGCCCCAGGTAGCCATTTGCGAATTACGTGTTGCGAAAGATCAGCAACGTAAACATTCTGAGCTGCATCTACAAATAATCCCTGTGGTTGCCCTGCAGTTGCCACTACTACTCCCGCGCTGGCATTTGCCGCCCATCTTACTACACGATTATTATTCTGGTCGCTGATATAAATATTGCCCTGCGGATCAAGGTATACTGTATGTGGGCCTGACAGTTGATTAAGGGAGGACCCCGGACCATTACCTCCGGCTACAACAACACCCTGGCTTGCATTAGGTGCCCACTTTACCACCCTATGATTACCATATTCACATACATAAACATTACCTGCTCCATCTACATAACTGGCAATGGGTATGTTGAGCTGATTAAGAGCTGCGCCAGAGCCGTTTCCACCTGCTACAATAACTCCCTGGGTAGAATTTGGAGCCCATCGAACCACACGGCTATTATTCCGATCGGTTATGTAAACGTTATTTGTTGCGTCAACAAACAAGCCGGTTGGCGCAGATAATTGCGCTAAACCTGAACCTGCTGCTCCTGTTCCTGCAACAATTACTCCGGTACTATTCCAGGCTGTTGAAGGAGCAGATACCGGCGAACCATTAAGCAACCAGGTTATTTGTGTGGCTCCTCCCGCACCGCTTAATGATAATTGTGTGGAATTCGTACAACCGCTGCCGGTACTCACAATATTCACTGCCGGTACAGCATTAACGGTTATGACTATACTGTTGCTATTTACCGATACAGGGCTAACGCAAATTGCATTACTGGTAAGGGTGCATGCTATCACGTCATTATTAATTAAACCAGCGTCAGAATAAACCGGGCTGTTCGTTCCTACCGGGTTACCATTCTTTTTCCATTGGTATGATGGACTTCCTCCCCCATTTACGGGGGTTGCTGTAAACGTAACTGATTCGCCTGCACAGATAGCAGCTGGATGATCGCTGACAATATTTATAGCTGGGACAACCCCGGAGTTGATTTGTAAATCCGTTCCATTGTTGGAACCAATTACAACAGGACTACTTGCTACTACACGTATCCGATAGCCGGAACCACCGGCTGTTCCAGCGGGAATTGTTGCATTAATGATACCACTCGTGGTAGATGCAACTGAACCAATATTTAAAACAGATGCAAAACTTCCACTTCCATTGCTTAATTGCGCAGTAAAGGTATTACCTGCTGTGTAAGTTCCTGCAGCTGTATAACTTACCATAGCGGGTGCTGAAGTTGCAGTACAAAAGGATGATCCGGCTACACTGCAGCTAACGCCAAACGTTGGTATCACATTTACATAACTAAATATATTCTTCCACAGGTTTAACGCATTAGGCTGGGGGCCCCAAAAACTGGGTTGTGTAAGGCCACCAAAAAATACAACACCGGTTCCCCATTTTTTATAGGCAAGTACAAGTGTTCCGGGAGGTGCGGGGTTTGTTCCAGTTAACAGATTGGTAAGGCCTGTACCAGATATTGAAGCATGGGAAAAAAAGTTTCCTGTATAAGTAGTTGATATAGGCGTATAGGGGCCCACGAATATTGCTTCGCTGGAATTAACCGCAAAAGCGGTGTTACAATAAGGCCCCGCATTATAGTTGATGACCGTACCCCCGAATCCACATGTAATATTTCCGCCCTCGTTGGGCCCTGCATTAATAAATAAACGGCCGCCGCCGGCCACCCAGTTTTCTATCAATGCATTGTTGGCAAGTAAAAAATTCTTTAATGCAGTAGGATTGATTGATTCGCTTCCTTCCAGCATTACAAAACAGTTTGATGCAGAGAAAATGGTTGTGGGGTTTGTTGCATAGGTCCCTTGCGTCCAGCCGCCGGCTCCAAATACGGCATTCATAGCATTTTGATCATCGCTTTGTCCCCATGGGGCACTGTTAAATATAAGGTACTTTCCACATTGAGCCTGCGCTGCCTGTAAGCTCATAAATACAAAAACCACTACTAAGTAAATGAGTTTTTTCATTTTTTAAATTTTTTAATAATTAAAGTAGGGGTCACTAAGAGGTTGGCGCAGGTTTTATCTAGGAATGGAGAAATGCTTACACAAACATCAAGTATAAATGGTTGAAATGCAACGGGGTTTTTCCCGTATTTTAAACTTTGCCGGGATACAATTAAAAAAGGCCCCCAAAGCGGGGACCTTTAAATACATTGTTCATAAGGATGCCTGCCGTCTAAAATAAACAGGCTGCATTTTTATACTCGATTGCCAGGATAAATTCCTACACAGAATTTCTTCCTGCATTGATGATTCCAAACGAAGCACGGATCACCATTTTTTCGTAGTTTGCTTTGTTTGCTGTATCAATAAGGCCATCTTCCATCTTACGTAAATGCGTTATTGCAAATTGTTGTATCGTTATCAAAGGCAAGACAATTCTTTCTCTCATTGTTATCGATAAACGGTCAACCGGGTAATCGCCCATCAATATGGTTTTGCCGGAAAGTAAGAGAATGTACTTTTTTGTTAGTTCAAATTCATCATAGATCTTATTCCATATCTCACCAAATTTTTTATCCGTAGATAAAAATTCTGTCAGGGGAAAATAACATTTCATCATCGACATCTCGCAATTATCTATCAGTGTTTTAAAGAACATTGAATTTTGATACAAGCTTTTTAACTTGTCAAATTTTTTCCTTGATTCCATTTCTTTCAATGCAGTGCCAACACCGAAATAGCCCGTTACATTTTGTTTCAACTGGCTCCAGGAAGCCACAAATGGAATTGCACGCAGGTCAGTCAAATTCAACTTGCCGGTTCGGTTACTTGGCCGGCTGCCGATATTTGCTTCTGCATAAAATTTCAAGGGGCTTACTTCCGATAAATAATTGAAGAATTGAGGGTGATTTTTTAACGTGGAGTAAGATGCTAAGCTTATTTCTGCCAGCTCCTCTATCAATAACTCTTCTTTTGGTTCAAGTGTTATACTTCTTTCTGAAAAAAGTTCATTAGATATGCCTGCGTGTATCAACTCTTCCATATTATATTGTGCAGATGCAATGGTGCCAAAATTTGAGCTCACGGTTTGTCCCTGCACAGTAAGTTGTATTTCTTTTTGTGAAATATTTTTTCCCATGGATGCATAAAAACGGTTTGTTTTTCCTCCTCCCCTTGCAGGCGGGCCACCGCGGCCATCAAAAAATATGACGTCAATTTTATTTTCTTTCGAAACAGCTGTGAGTTCTTCTTTAGCTTTATAAATGCTCCAGTTACCCATTAAGTATCCGCCATCCTTCGATCCATCTGAAAAACCAAGCATGATCGTTTGTTGGTTTTTTCTTTGTGAAAGATGCTTAGCATAATTTTTATCAGCGTATAAAGTCATCATGATCTCTGCAGCATGTTGAAGATCTTCTATGGTCTCAAATAAAGGTACAATATCAACCTGCATTGCTTCTTTGTCCCAGCCCGCCATGAGCAATAAACCATAAACCTCCATTACATTTAATGCGCTCTCACAATGACTGATAATGTAACGATGACAACCAGCTTCGCCATTTTGATCCTGGATCGTTTTAATTGATTGCATTGTTTTGATTGTATCAATCAGCATGTCGTCATGGGGAATGCTTTCAAGCGAAATGGGCATGCTGTTTACCAGTAACTCAATTCTGCTTTTTTCATCAAGCTCTTTATAATTTCCGGGGATTAATTTTTCGAGTGCGGCTGCGTGAATAGAACTATTTTGCCTTATATCAAGTGTGGCAAAATGCAATCCGAATATTTGAACCTTATTAATGAGGTTGTTGATGAGGGAAAGGAAAAGGCCGCCATGCTGGTCAATGATAATTTGTTTGGCTTCATGTAAAGAATCAAGAATTTTTTCCTGGGTAAGCTCGGTTTGTTCACCAGGAATAAAAACATCTTTATATAAGTTCTTTTCAAGTTCATTCAAAATCAGGTCCACTCCTTTGAAAGTCAGCCTTCGTTTCAATCTTCTTATTTCAAGATAATAGCACCTGATAATGCCGCCTCTTAAAGACTCTGCAACTTTAAGGGTTGTTTCAACATTGACAAATGGATTTCCATCGCGGTCACCGCCAGGCCAGAATCCCATCCTGATAATTGGATTGTCTTCATTGATGGTCCCGGAGAACTTATCCTTAATAAATGAAATGATCTTCCCTGCAGCGGGGTAAAAAACATTTTCAAGATACCAGATAAGGCTGCTTGCTTCGTCAAAGGGAGTCGGTTTTTGCTTTTTTAAAAAAGCTGTTTTTCCAAGCTGTTGTAAATAAAGGTCTATCTGTTCCGCATTATTTTCTGCCAACGATCTTGAAAGATCATTGATAATTCCCAGCACAGAGTCGGGATAAAACTGTGTTGGGTGAGCTGTTAGTATCAACCTGACGGAAAAATCTTTTAATTTTTGTGCCAGCTCTTTTTCCTTTTTTTCTTGAAGCACTTCAAGTTGTAAATGCTTGAGCGTTCCTGCGCCCGCCGTATCATGAACCTCCGAAAATGCCGCATCTTCCAATGCATCAAACAACACAACCTGTCTTTCTATAAATTGTATGAAACGAAAAAGCAGGTCCAGTTTTTTATCCTCCTCATTGTACTTTACATAGTTCGAAAAAAAATTCTCCATTATGTCGGCAGGGCTCATCTTGTTAGGATAGCCTTCTTCGCAATTATTGAGTAACAGAGAAAGCAATACGCCTGTTTTTTCTATTTTATGGAAAGGCAAGGCAGTAAAAAGGCCGTTATATAATTGAAATTTTAAAGCAACAAGATTCTTGTATTGCTCGAGGTTATTAGTTTGTACCTGGATCATTTTTGCACGATTATTTCTGTTGACCGAATAGAATTTATTCGTGCTCACGAAGTTAATTCATAGGCAGCAGCTTTAAGTACGTACTGGCACGTACTGGCGCAGGTCTCACGTATTGGCGCAGGTCTCCCGACCTGTGCCGCAGGTGCCCCAACCTGTCCCGCTATTTACTTGATTTCATTAATGCCTGTTCAATCGATGCATATGGCCCGTATTTATGTTGCAATTCGCTGAAACTATCTAAATAGGGGCCAAATGGATGATCAAAGGGTTTACTGGCAAGTTCCGGCCAGTCGTTTGGATATTTTTTTTCCGGGCGTGGCTGTGAAATGATGAAAGCAGCCAAATCCCAGGCTTCCTCAGTATTAATCTTGGATGAATCTGAACCATCCGCATTGTAAGGCATATTGTATTTTATAAAACCCGCCAGGCGACTGAGCCTAAATAAACCCGCTCCGGTGCTGTAACTATGCTCACCCCACAATGGCGGATATTTGTATCCTGAACTATCCGTGTTGAACAACCCTGTTCCGTTGGTACCATGGCAGCGTCGGCAGTTGTAAATATAAAGCCTTGCACCCTTGGAGGGATCAGCTGCCCGACTGAGAAAGGGAAGTTCGGCAATTCCGCAGCCGATTGGTTTGATGCTTTTAGGAACCCGTTGTCCCAACCATTTTATATAGGCATATATGGCTTGCATTTCCTTGCTCGACGAATCCAGGGCAGTGCCATTCAGACTTCTTTCGAAGCAGTCATTTATTCTTTTGTAAATCGTTTCTTTTGTTCCGCTGCGTGCCCGGAATTTTGGATAAGTAGAAAATACTGCTGCATAATTATTGCCGAAATTCCGCGTGCCGGCTTCGAGATGGCAATTCTGGCAATTCATGCCATTGCTGGTTTGAGCCAGTTTACCATGCGGACCGAGATAAAAAGAAGTTTTGGCTATGAGTGATCTGCCATACCGGATGAGCTCCCCCTGTGATGTTGCCGGAATTCTGAGTGTATCGGGAGGCTCCCATTCGTATTCCTCCGCGGGCTTTACCGCTTCATATACCGGGAAATCATCCGGTATCATAATTATAATAACAACCACTACGGTTAGTAGCAGAAAAAAAAACAACAAGTATGTCCTTACAAATTTTACTGAGGCCATTTTGATGTACTTATCCAACGAAACAATATCCGCAACCGTGTTCCTGTGCTCTGCCTACAGCCCATACACCAGAAGGAACAAGTTGGATTCCCGGTAACACGGCCGCTTCCAGTTCTTTTAATACATCGTCGGGTTTTTGCTTTGTTTGATCAGCTATTACAGCACCATATACTCTTAAAGCCATATTGCATACGCAAAACATTATACCGGATTCCTGTAATTCATTAATGCCAATGGGAACAGGGCCAATACCTGGAACTTTAAAATCGTCAGCTCCAGGCTTCCAAAACGGGTTGCGTAAAGATGCTTTCCTGGTTTTTGGATCATCGATCTTGAACATCTCACCCAGATTATACTTTGCCCAAAGGTTGTCCGGCAGCGCATAAGGAATAGCGTTATGACGCAATACAACTACGACATTTGATTCTTTTTCTGGTGTGCCGGTTGCGGCATTTGTAAGCATAAATACCTTTGGCCACGCAAATGGAAATATTTCATGCGGGCCTGTTGCATCAAACACGATGCGGTGTTTCCCTTTAATTTTATTGAACCATTCATCCGGGTCGTCATTGTTATTTAACGTAACGGTCGCCTCTGCCTGCAGTTGCTGAAAAGGTGTAAGTACAGTTGCCACACCAATTGCGACAGATCCGGCAGTTAAAGTCTGTAAAAATTTTCTCCTTGGAGCTGTGTCGTTGAGATTGAACTTTTTCATAAAAACTTTTTTTAAAATTAAATGAAGTTGATTCCATCATCATCGCATATATAGGTCGTTTTGAGAAGCGAACATGCGTAAACCAGGCAAGCATTTGCGGGTAAAAATGCTTTATATTTTTTCCTTCATAAAGCTACAAATAACTATATCATACGCAAATTCCAACATGGTATTTTTATGAACAAAAAATAGTTCCCAATATCTGCTACATGGATCATTCTGTAAGCAATAACGGCTCGTCCAAAAAATACCAGTGATTTATTTTCCGATACTAACCTTGATCCCTTTACTGCAAATGATTGATAATGAAATTGATGATTATGCCAGCAGGCCCCTGAGGAAACAATTGTAATATTATAACTACAAGAGTTTTATAATTAATCATACAGGTTTAAAAACCGATCTGCTGTATCTTGGCGGAGCCGGGATGGATAACCATCCTCTAACCTATTTTAAACATAACCTCACTAATGAAAAACCTCGTTACCCCTAAAGGCTTATTGCCGTGCCTTCTCGTTTTCGCTCTATTTTTTATTTCCTCAAAATCCTCGGCACAAACAGGTAGAATTGCTGAAAAAGTAAACTCATTTAAACAAAACGGGTCGTTTATAAAAGAATCCACTGTATTTACAATGGCAACAAATGTGAGTACCAAATTAATTGATGATGTGTCGGCATCATTAAAGCAATTTACCCTGCTGGACATTGCGGCTTCTTCCGACGTCCTGCAAACAAAACCAGCTTTTTTAAACTTTGCTATTCCTATCAACAATGGGAGTAGCTCTATCAGGGTACTTCTTTATAAAGAATCTATATCTCCCAACGGATTCACTTTACAAACAAGTGATGGTAAAAAAAATTCCACCGATGATATTGTTCATTACAAAGGAAGTATTGATGCTGATGAAGCCTCTGTTGTTGCTTTTAGTTTTTCTAAAAATGAGGTAATGGGATTCATCTCCAATGATCATGGTAATTATGTGATCGGAAAGTTGAATAACAATTCAGGTAAACACATTATATATAATAGCAGGGATCTTACAGCCCCGCAAGCGTCCTTTGACTGTAATACAAATACTGATATTCCTCTTGATGCCGGCAATTATTACAGGGGTAACGAATCAACATCTGCTCTAACAACAAAATGTGTAAACTGGTATTGGGAAACAGATTATGATCTCTTCCTGGCAAAGCAAAGCAATGCTGCTACTGTTAATACTTATATGCAAGCCGTATTTAACCAGGTGCAAACACTTTATGCTAATGATGGTATAAGCATTACGCTAAAAACACTTTATATATGGACCACAGTTGATCCATACACTGGCACAAGTACAAGTAATTATCTTAACCAGTTTGGTGTAAACAGAACTTCTTTTGATGGTGACCTGGCCACGTTGATCGGCACACAAGGCAGTGGTGGAATTGCATGGATAAACGGTTTGTGCAATAGTCAGAACAAATACAAAATGGCTTATTGTGGAATTAGTACAAGTTATTCTGCTGTTCCTAATTACTCTTGGACAGTTGAATGTATTACACATGAACAAGGTCATTTGCTTGGCTCACGTCATACACATGATTGCGTGTGGAACGGGAATAACACCAAGATCGATGGTTGCGGTGATAATGCCGGATATACCTCTGGTACTTGTGCAAATCCGGGAAATCCAACTGGTGGTGGAACAATCATGAGCTATTGCCATCTTCTGCAGGGTGTAGGTATCAATTTTAATTTAGGATTTGGGCCCCAGCCAAAAGCATTAATAATAAACAATGTAAATAACGCCTCATGCCTGGTTAATTGCAGCACTGGCTGTACCACACCAGGTCAACCTGCAGCCATCTCCGGTACAAGTGCTGTTTGTACAGCTACATCACAAACCTATTCGGTAACAACGGTGGCAGGGGCCACGGGCTATATTTGGACCTTACCTTCAGGCTGGAGCGGAACTTCGTCTTCCAATTCAATTACTGTTACTGTTGGAACAGCTTCAGGGAATATTTCTGTAACGGCAACGAATACCTGCGGATCCGGCACGGCAAGAACATTGGCGGTGACCGCAGTTTCTGTTCCCTCACAACCAGGAGCTATTAGCGGTAACACTGCAGTTTGTGCAGGAACCTCCCAGGCTTATTCTGTGGCTATCGTTGCAGCAGCAACAAGTTATACATGGACCTTACCTTCGGGATGGTCTGGCACATCAACATCAAATTCCATTAATACAACAGCCGGTGCTTCGGGTGGTAATATTTCAGTAAAAGCAAATAATGTTTGCGGCAGCGGTGTTGCAAAAACATTGGCTCTTGCTATCACTGCTTCAACTCCGGCTCAACCGGGAGCAATAACCGGTGCAACAACAGTCTGTCCCGGCAGCACGCAAACTTATTCTGTATCGGCTGTTTCGGGTGCAAGTGGTTATACATGGACCCTGCCTTCGGGATGGTCTGGTACATCAACATCAAATTCTATTATAGTAACAGCAGGAACTGTTGCTGGTAATATTTCCGTCAGTGCATCAAACGGTTGCGGAACCAGTGTTATTCAAACCATTGCCGTAAGCATCGGCGGTTCTGTACCTGCCGCACCCGGTACAATTGCGGTATCAGGCGGAACTGCGAATGTCTGTACGGGCGACAACAGAACTTATTCAGTGCCGCTTGTTCAGGGTTTCACTTATAATTGGCTAGCTCCTGCAGGAACTACTATAAACAGCGGTCAGAACACAAATAGCGTGACCATTGGTTTTACAGCAGCCTTTATAAGTGGATCAGCATTGTCGGTAACGGCTTCGAATAGCTGCGGCAGCAGCCCGGCTACAAGTATAACTATATCAAAAACTACCATCGCAAGGCCAGGTACGATAACGATCGGTGGTGGTTCTCCAAAAGTTTGCCCAGGAGATTCAAGAACTTACAGTATTAGCCCGGTTGCGGGAATTACCAACTATAATTGGTCTGTACCCACAGGCGCAAGCATCACGAGTGGCCAGGGCACAGCTACTATATCGGTAACTTATACCCCAAATTTTATTACAAATGGTACATTAAGTGTTACAGCAAATAATAATTGTGGCACAAGTTTACCAAAAAACTTAACGATAGCACGGAATAACCCGGGTTCATCTGCAGCAATCACAGGACCCGCAACAATTTGTGCGGGCACTGTTGGCACTTATACTGCAACAGCAGTTGCAAGTGCAACCGGCTATCTATGGACCATTCCTGCTGGCGGAATTGCCCAGGGTGCTACAAACGGAAATGTAATCAATATTCTCTGGGGTACAACAGGTGGTACGCTTGCAGTTAAGGCAACAAATGCATGCGGTGTTTCAGGATCAAGATCACTTAAGATAATAATCAGTTGTGCTCCACGCCTTGCTCAACTATCTACTGTTGATGAAAATCCCGTGGCTGTTATTTATCCCAATCCAACAAGCGATATTGCACGTGTAAGATTCTCATCAAAAGAGAACAGTCTATGTACATTTACAATTACTGATGTAGCGGGAAGAAAATTGCTGACAGATAAACAACAGGCGACGGCAGGTATGAATGTTCATCAATTCAATCTTTCAAAATTCACCAGGGGAACCTATCTTCTTTTAATTGAAACTAAGGATGGAAAGCAGGTTTTAAAAATAAATGTTCTTTAAGGTTTATAGTTTCTGATACAGTTACAGCAGGTAATGGCCGGTGATAGTTTATCACCGGCTTTTTTATTTTATACAACCAAAAATTTAATTTTTATTGATTATCCCAATGAAAAATCAAAACTGCCCTGTCAGAAAACATTGTAACTGGGCCTGTAAGCGCCCTTGTTAGCCCATCAATATCCCAGGATATCGTTGTAAGAAAAATGAACTGATACTTGTTACAACATACAATATCGCCCATTGCTGGCTGCATTTCCCAATGCTTATACACGAATACAATTTATTGAGTATTTTATATCCACATTAATTTGTGTTTGTTGAAAACTTTGGTATAAGTTTTATAGGTTTAATATCTTATACTTTTTATCTTTCTATCTTATTATCTTATTGTTTCCATTTATTCATTTTATTAACCCCAGATTCATATGATTAATACAGCTTCCTCAAGCTCTACTTTGATCGTAAGTACACACTCCTTCGCTGAAGTAATTGAGAATACCATTACAAGACAAAAATCATTGCATGCGATCATTCCTATAAAAAAAGATGAATTGCTCATTAATTTTTCTGCCGGGCAGGTTTTTACAACGCCAAATTATCTTACGGTACAGACAGGCGTAAATAAACACATTACGCTGCTGCCGCAGTTTTTGCAATACAGCAATCATAGCTGCAACCCCAATATCTTCTTTGATACAACAACCATGGAAGTTATAGCGTTAAAAGACATTGAACCGAGTGAAGAGCTTTGTTTCTTTTACCCTTCAACTGAGCTAGACATGGCCCAGCCTTTTATTTGTTATTGTGGCAGCAAAGGTTGCCTTCAAAATATTAAAGGCGCAAAACACATACCTTCTGATGTAATAGCTAAATACAAGCTCACAGATTTTATAAAGGAACAGTTACACTATTCACTCTAGTTTTTTAAGATGATACTTACCCCATTATTATTCAAACAAACCCGATCTCAGAAATTAAAAGTATGGGTATTGTCCCCGGCCATTCAAAGTGCTGATGATAATATTGATTATTATTACGACTTCACACAAAGCATTGCAGAATATGCAAAAGTTTTTGCAGAATTAAAGATCAACTGGCAATGGCAGCCTGTAACCATGGCAACATTTCAGCAGGTGATTGAAAATATAGAAGCTGAAAAACAAGGGAATAATGTTCCGGTGGTCTTAAATCTTTGCGACGGAGATGAAGTAAACGGTACGCCTGGCCTGTCTGTAGTTAAATTGCTTGAAGAAAAAGATATCATTCATACAGGTGCTGATGAATACTTTTATAATATCACCACTTCAAAAATACCGATGAAGATCGCTTTTGATGAGGCGGGTGTTTCAAATGCGGCATGGAAATGCATTCTTTCGAATGAAACAAACTGCAACAATATCTTTAAGGAACTTGGAAAACCATTGATCATAAAACCCGCGGTTTCCGGGGGAAGTATGGGGGTTGGTATAAAAAACATTGTAGAAACGCGTAAGGAACTTTATGCTTTATTGAAAAAAATGTTTGAGGGTTACCGTGGTTGGAACCTTACAGCAGACGGTATTATCGCAGAAAAATTTATAACTGGCCGTGAATTTACAGTACTGATAACAGGTTCATACGATGATCCCGAAACGGCAGTTGTGTACACACCGGTGGAAAGGGTTTTCCACGCTTCACTGCCGGATAAAGAAAAGTTCCTTTCATTCGACAGGCTATGGGAGATTTATGAAGAAGAGTCTGCTATGCCAGGCGAAGAGAATTTTTATGAGTACCAGGTACCCGACCAGCCTGAGTTAGTAGAAGCTATTAAGAAACTTAGCTGGGATGCCTATTGTGCAACAAAAGGAAAAGGTTATACCAGGGTTGACATAAGAATGGATGCAAAGACTAAGAAACTATTTGTTTTAGAAGTAAATGCCCAATGTGGCATCAGTGAAGATGAGAATTATACTTCCATTGGGGCAATCATCAGGTTTGATGGGAAAAGCTTCTCACAACTGATCATAGAAATTCTCAACGATGGTTTTAAAAGGGCATCCAGGAATGCTGTTCAAAAGAAAAAAGAAACAAGGAGAAAGATTGCATAATTTTCCACTTAACTATTAACTTTAGCCAAAGAATAATCCTCTTGTTTTAATTTATTCGAGCCAGTTCCCTGGCAGAATTTGGAAACTAAATTAAATGGCTAAACAACAAACTACTCACCAATTTGTACAATCAAAAACCTTTGGGTTAAAAAGGAGCATGAGATCCTTATGAAAGTTTGTGTATTACAACCAGATTATTCAACAACATCTGTAGATTATAAGAATTATGATCCTCCAAGAAATTTAACTTCATTATTACCCGGGGCAGAAATAGATCATGTTTTCTTAAATAAGCTTACAACTTATAATCAACTAAAACAGCTTAAGAAAAAAAGGTATGATGTTTTTGTAAACTTATGCGAAGGATATCTCGAGTGGGAAATTCCTTCTATCGAAGTTATCTATTTTTTAGAGCTGCTTGATCTTCCATTCACCGGCCCCTCTTCTGTATTATACGATCCACCAAAAGACCTGATGAAGTATGTGGCATATACCCAGGATGTTTCCACACCTGCATTTGCCATTATTGACTGCCTGGAAGAAATTCATGCAGCCTGCAGGCATTTGAAATACCCTTTGTTTGTCAAACCCGCAAAGGCAGGAGATAGCCTCGGCATTGATGAACATTCCCTGGTAAACAATGAAGCAGACCTTTATAAAAAATCGGCCGGGATCATTGAAGAATATGGGCCATTACTTGTTGAAGAATATATTGAAGGAAGGGAATTTACCGTGATGCTTGTTGCGGACGCAAAGGATCAAAAAAAGGTAAATGTTTTTACACCAGTTGAATATATTTTTCCAGAGGGAAGAACATTTAAAACCTACGCATTAAAAACATCTGAATTACACCCCGAATGTAATGTTCCTGTTACCGATAAAAATTTGTGCCATCAACTTCAGGTTGCTGCAGAAAATATTTTTAAAGGATTTGGCGGAGTAGGTTATGCCCGCCTTGATTTTAGAATGAATAATAAGGGGCAGGTGTTTTTCCTTGAGATCAATTTTACTTGTTCTGTTTTCTATACAAACGGTTACGAAGGTTCCGCAGACTACATATTGAAAGTCGACGGTATTGGGCAATCTGGTTTTTTAAAGAAAATTATTGAAGAGGGGATTTCACGTCATCAAAGAAAACAAAAAAAGTATACCATGAAGGGCAATGCAATTGCCGGATTTGGTATTTATGCCATTCGAGACATCCAAAAAAATGACATCATATTTAAGGGTGAGGAAAAAGCCCAAAGAATAGCTACCAAATCATATATTAATACTACCTGGGATGTTAAGGAATTAGAAAATTTTAAAAAATACGCTTATCCTCTAAGCAATGAAGTATTTTTGCTGTGGGATGAAAACCCGGCTGGTTGGGCTCCGCAAAATCATAGCTGCAATGCTAATACGGCATACAAAGGGCTCAGTGTGTATGCAATGAGACATATAAAAAAAGGTGAAGAACTAACCCTCGATTACGCCTTGTTTTTAGATGAACATATGGAACCTTTTCATTGTAACTGTGGCAGTGAAAATTGTAAAGGTTACATCACAGGTATTCCTTTCAACTCTGTTACAGAGCGGGAAATGAAGACTGTCAGTTAAACCGTCCAAAGTTTCCCCCGTCTTACAACCCCATTTTATTCGTATTTGTGCTTACAAATACAAACTGCTTTTTCAATAAAAAAGAGATTGTTATGTCGCGTTTTGAAATTTTAAAAAGATTAATGCAGCAGCATAGGTGGCAACTGCTGATCACCTATTCTTTATTTTCGCTGGAAATGCTGGGTTCATTGTTACGGCCTTTATTTTTAGGTATGGTTGTTAATGACCTTATCAAGGGAAGTTATCATGGCCTCATCATTTTGTCTGCTGTGCATTTTTTATGGCTTATCATTGGAACCATTCGGCATATGTATGATACGAGAACATTTTCGGCAATATATAATTCCCTGGTAACACAATTCCTTTCACGCAGGTATGGCAAAACCGAAGTATCAAAACTAAGTGCTCATTCAACCTTATCAAGAGAATTTGTTGATTTTTTGGAATTTGATCTTGCTTATGTTATTGAAGCCATTTATAATTTAATGGGCTCTCTCATCTTACTTTATTTCTATGATACGGCTGTGGTTGGAATTTGCTTTAGCATACTGTTACCCGTAGTCGCAATTAGCTATTTTTATGGAAAGAAAATGCGGAGGCTTACCCGCTTGAAAAATAATGAATTGGAAAAGCAGGTTGATATCATTTCCGAAGGTAAACCAGAATATATCAGGGGGCATTACAATGAATTACGAAAATGGCAAATAAAGATTTCTGATAAAGAGGCATGGAATTTTGGGATGATAGAAATTATGGTTATGCTTATCATTGGTGCATCGTTACTGATTTGCAACAAAGGATTTGGCACAACAGTACTTGCCGGAAATTTAATTGGGATTTATACTTATATATTAAAGTTTGTTTCCGGATTAGATACAATTCCATATACAGTACAGCGCATTGCTTCATTGAATGACATTACGAAGAGGATTGAATTGCACGATGATGATTTTAGCCAACAGGAAACAATGCAGGGCAAAACAAAAAAGATTCGTGCACAGCGGGCTTTGAAATTATCTGCATAAAGTCATCTGAGTATGTCTTTTACCTGTAATAATGTTATTCGCTCCTTTGCCTGACTATTAAATACCAATCATTCTCCAACAACAAATATCCATGATCATAACAAAAATAATAAGTACTGCCTGTTTTATTTTTATATATATGAGTGATGTATTTAAACAGGAATCCCTGTTCCAATAATTTTTCTTTTGATATTTTTATCATTTCTTCTTTTTTCGGAAGAATGCCTTCAAGTATGCGCCTGTTTTTTCCAAGAGCATTATTAATATTTCGCACAAGATTGTTACAATCGGCTTTTAAGTGATTGTTGTAATTGTTGCGGCAATAATCGTCACAAAATTTTTTATCGGTTCTACCTTTCACGGGTTTGTTGCACGTGATGCATAGCCTTGGTTGAATGATCATATAAATCAGGTTTGAGCTTAACAAAATTTATCACAAGTATATTAATATGTACAATCGTTTACAAGCGGTTATATACAACTATAAATGTTTAAATACCGGTTATTTTTTGTTGTCGGGCACATCTTTGTCCTGTCAAATAAAGCGGCGCCGCCTTTATTGGCTGAAATAAAAAACATTAAAAACTGTAAAAATTACAAACAATGCAGACATTAAGAAACAAAATCCAGCTAATTGGTCACCTCGGCAAAAGCCCGGAGGTTCGCACTACAGAATCAGGAAAGAAACTTGTGAAATTTTCCGTTGCAACAGATGAGGTTTATCAAAATGCAAAGGGAGAAAAAGTAAAAGAAACCCAATGGCATAATTTAATTGCCTGGGGTAAACTTGCAGATATTGTAGAAAAATATCTTAAAAAAGGAAAAGAGGTGGCTGTTGAAGGGAAGTTGATCACCCGCAATTATAATGACAAAGAAGGCAACAAAAAATATGTTACAGAAATCCAGGTAAATGAATTACTAATGCTTGGGAGCAAAGATGCTGATTAATGTTATTGTTGTCATTGAGGAGCTGGCTTTTAATGTTGAGTGGTGATCAACCGGTATGATGTTGAGAACTGTGGTGGGTTAGTGGCTCCGGCTTGAATGTCCAATTTTTATACAAAAAAGGCCAGTTCCCCAATGACAATTTTTTTTTGTAAAAATATTTTTTATACATTGCTTTATGCAACAACCTGATGAAGACAATATCATTTTTAAAACTGCATCTGATTTTATCAACAACAGCAACCACCCTGTTTTTTTAACCGGGAAAGCTGGTACAGGTAAGACCACCTTTTTAAAATACATCAAAGCAAATACAAAGAAAAATACTGCAATCGTTGCTCCTACTGGAGTTGCAGCTATTAATGCAGGAGGAACGACAATACATTCTTTCTTTCAGTTGCCCTTTGGCCCTTACCTGCCTGAGAATAAAAAACATTTCAGCTTACAAAACAGCGGAGATAAAAATAGCCTCCTGGGAAATTTGAGATTGACCGGTGAACGAAGGGAGATCATGGAATTACTGGAACTGTTGATCATTGATGAGATTAGTATGGTTCGCTGTGACGTGTTAGATGCAATTGATGCTGTATTGCGGCATGTTAGAAGGCAACATTCAAAACCATTCGGTGGCGTACAGGTTTTATATATTGGAGATATGTACCAGTTGCCTCCTGTAATCAAAGATGAAGAATGGAGAATTCTTAGTGCTGTTTATGATAATCAATATTTTTTTAGCAGCCTTGTAGTTAAAGAACAATACCCGGTTTATATAGAATTACGAAAGGTTTATCGTCAAAATGATTCAACCTTCATCAATTTGTTGAACCAGGTACGTAATAATGAAATGGATGAAGATGGTTATACATTATTGCACAGCCGCTACATGCCGGATTACGTACCCAATAACACGGACAACTTTATAACGCTTACAACCCATAATAATAAGGCCGATATCATAAATGCCCAGGCGCTTTCTAAGTTACAGGAAAAAACATTTTCATTCAACGCAAATGTGAGTGGCTCTTTTTTTGAAAATTCATTTCCCGCAGACGAGGTATTGAATCTGAAAATCGGCGCCCAGGTCATGTTTCTAAAAAACGACATGGAAAAGATCCGCCGCTATTATAACGGAAAGATCGGTATCATTGAAAAAATGGAAGACGATAAAATTTGGGTTAAGTGTACCCAGGATAACTTTTCTCAATTGATAGAGGTCAAAAAAGAAACCTGGCGAAACATAAAATATTCACTCAATCACAAAACACAGCAAATAGAAGAGGAAGAGCTCGGATCATTCACACAATACCCTCTACGCCTCGCTTGGGCAATCACCATACATAAGAGCCAGGGACTCACTTTTCAAAATGCCATCATAGATGCGGGAAGTGCTTTTGCGCCTGGGCAGGTTTATGTTGCATTGAGCCGCTGTACTTCTTTGGCCGGAATTATCCTTCACAGCAAGATCTCTTATAACAGCCTGCGGAGTGACAGTCGTATTGTAGACTTTGCAACAAAGCAACAGAGTAACAGGATGCAGGAGCAAATATTGTTCAATGCAACAAAACAGTATCAACAGGAAATAGTACTGCAATTGTTGAATTTCAAACCTGTTGAAACATTAATAAAAGAAATTTTTTACTGGGTTAAAGAAAATAATGTTTTTGGAACTTCCGTGGTGGAATGGCTTGCATCCATTAAAAGCCAGGTTGACATATTCAACCGGCATAGCCAAAAATTTGAATCTATCCTTGATGAACTTTTTTTGCAGGAAATTTTACCTGAGGACAATGAATTGTTTCAGCAACGTTTTAAAAAAGCTGCTGACTGGTTCTATTCGGAGATTGGCAAAATTAAAAGCCAGTTATTAAACTCACCAGCCGTTACAGACAACCGTCAGTTGGCGAAGGACTATAACACAAAACTTCAGAAAGTTTTTGATGCGTTATCTTATCAGCTTCATTTACTCAATGCATCAAGAAATGGTTTCTTCCTTAGAACCTACAACGAACAAAAGGCTGGCTATAGAAGAGATCAGTTCCCGGTAAATGCGTATTCAGGCAAATCAAACTTTGTATCGCAGGATGTTATTAACCCGGAACTTTTTAATGAATTAAAAGACAAACGCAATGAGATTGCTTCCGAAAAAAATGTTGCAATTTATATGGTATGTAAAACTCAATCACTTGAGGAGATGGCCAGATGCCTTCCCTGTTCTTTAGAAGAACTGGGCAAGATCAACGGTTTTGGGGCCGTTAAAATCAAACAGTTCGGAAAGGATTTTATCAATATCATTAAGGATTATTGCGAATTGCACGGGCTGGAAGGGAACCATTTGATGGAGCCTATGAAGAAAGTAAAAAGATCAAAAGCCGCAAACTCAAAAAAAACCGACACAAAAAAAGAAAGTTTTGATCTTTACAATAAAGGAAAATCAATCACAGATATTTCAAAAGAAAGAAACCTTTCTGTTACCACCATTGAAGGGCACCTGGCATATTATATCGAAACAGGTGCACTAAATATTAATGAGTTTTTGGAGACGGACAAGCAACAAAAGATAATAGATGTAATCAATTCTTCTGACTCGAAGTCATTAACATCTCTGAAGGAAAAGTTACCTTTTGCGAGTTATGGAGAATTAAGATTTGTCCTAGCTTCAATGCGATCCGTGGAAATTGACACGGATGTCTAACTATCTTCCAAAGTCATCATGCAACCTCACAATATCACTTTCGTCGCTCAAATGCTCTAAGTCTGTATGCACCCAGATTTCTGCAACGATCCCCCATTCATTCAAACCAACAAGCCTGTGGCGCTCTCCCTTTTTCAAGGTAATGATTTGACCGATTTTCATCCTGGTATTTTGAGCCTCTATATCAGTGTCACTTGTAACCACTGATGCCGAACCCCCAACAAGGCTCCAAATCTCAGATCTTCTTGAATGATACTGCCAGCTTAATTTTTTATTAGGTGCAACGAGCAGTATTTTAGGACTTAATCGTCCCTTTAATAATCTGTCGTCATTAAGGTTTGGAAAGTATTTGTCAATAAAATTTTTTGCATCGTTTTCGTTAATTACAAAGAATCCGCCCCAGGGCCGTTCTCTATCAACATCAACAACAGTGAAGCCTGACTGATCTAACTCAGCTTGTATTTCTGAAAATATTTGTTCTTTTTCCATCATAGAAGGAACTAATTTTTTTAGAATATTATCTCCCCATGTAAACCATTAATATTTGCACGTCACTGGGATTAACACCGGAAATTCTTGAAGCCTGGCCCAGGGTACGTGGTTGAATTTTCATAAACTTCTGCCGGGCCTCATTGCTTAATGACACGAGCTTATCGTAATTAAAATTTTCGGGTATGGATAAATTTTCGAGTTGGCTCATCTTCTCGACCAGCTCTTTTTCTTTTCCAATGTAAACGTCGTACTTGATCTGAATTTCGGCCTGTTCCAATTCATCTGCATTGTAATGCTGTAGCCTTTCATGCAACGTTTCAATATTCTCAATCATTGCCTTAAGGTCAATACCGGGCCTTAATAACAACTGGGCTGCCTTCTGTTTCATTAATAACGGTGACGAATAGATGCTATTTAAATAAACATTTGCATCATTGCCATCGAGGTTTTGCTGCTGTAGAAAGGTTATTATTTCTTCAACCGCTTGTTTTTTCTTTTGAAGCATCTCCATTCTCACCTGGCTCGCCAGTCCAAGCCGGTAGCTGATTTCAGTGAGCCTCATATCGGCATTGTCTTGCCTCAGAAGTGTTCTGAACTCCGCCCTGCTGGTAAACATGCGATAAGGTTCGTCGGTACCTTTGTTGATCAGGTCATCGATGAGTACCCCGATATAGGCCTCACTTCTTTTTAATACCAGTGGATCCTGTTGAATTGTTTTTTGGTGAGCATTGATTCCAGCCATCAATCCCTGGCATGCTGCTTCTTCATAACCAGTGGTTCCGTTGATTTGTCCGGCGAAGAACAAACCAGCAATCAATTTGGTTTCCAGGCTGAATTTTAATTGGGTAGGTGGAAAATAATCGTATTCTATTGCATACCCAGGCCTAAACATTTTGCATTTCTCAAACCCCGGAACAAGTTTCAGCGCCTCCAATTGTACTTCTTCTGAGAGGGATGTTGAAAATCCGTTCACATATATTTCCACTGTGTTCCAACCCTCGGGCTCCACAAATAATTGGTGCCGGTCTCTTTCTGCAAAACGGTTTATCTTATCCTCAATACTTGGACAGTATCTAGGGCCGGTTCCCTGTATCCTTCCCTGGAACATGGGACTTGATTCAAACCCCGATTTTAATATATCATGAACTTTTTGGTTAGTATATGTTACCCAACAGCTTTTTTGGTCTTGTGGCGGCAAGGTGGGTTTGGACAGGTAACTGAATCCTACGATATCCTGGTCGCCTTTCTGCTCTTCCATTTTCGAATAGTCGAGGCTTCTGCCGTCAATTCTTGGTGGCGTACCTGTTTTTAATCTATTGGATTCGAAACCGAGGCTGACCAATTGTTCTGTTATCCCGGTAGCGGCTTTTTCTGCGACCCTTCCTCCCCCGAAGTTCTTTTCACCAATGTGAATCACCCCGTTCAAAAAAGTTCCATTCGTTAAGACTACCGCCTTTGAATAAATACGATGGCCAAGCCCGGTAACCACTCCCTTTGCAACATTTTCTTCTACAATCAAAGCAGTAACAGTATCCTGGTAAAAGTCCACATTGGGGGTGCCTTCCAGCATCTCCCTCCATGTTGCTGCAAAAAGCATCCTATCATTTTGTGCTCTTGGGCTCCACATTGCAGGTCCTTTTGACAGATTTAGCATCCGGAATTGAATCATGCTTTTATCAGTTACGATCCCACTGTAGCCACCGAGGGCATCAATCTCCTTTACAATTTGCCCTTTTGCAATTCCTCCCATCGCAGGATTACAGCTCATTTGAGCGATGGTTTGCATATTCATTGTGACCAAAAGTACCTTACTCCCAAGGTTTGCTGCAGCTGCAGCAGCTTCACAGCCTGCATGGCCTGCACCAACAACTATTATATCATATGAAGAAAACATAGGCGCAAAGTTACTGTACTGGTCGTTATTATTAAAAGATGATAATAGTTATCCGAATTTGCGAAGGATCTCCCGCTCAAGAAAAATATCTTTCAAAGTCATTCCATTATTAAGGCGGGCAAATTCTTCCATGGAAAGAGTCCTCAGCTTTTCGAGGTTTTCCCTATTGTCGATGATGAAATTTTCCAGGCCTGGTTCTGAAACGTTGTTAGAATGAATAAGCGCATTTATCTTTTCCAACATTCGGAGACACAAAGAATATCCGGTTTTATTGTACAACGCCTCGAAGTATGGTTTCACAGCTATGATTTCAATGCTATTTCCCATCGTGGTGTTTAAATCCAACTTTTCAATGCGTATGTTTATAAAGTTCCAGCACAGCGCCAAATCATCTGGATTTGAATAGTCGAAGTACGCCACAGGTACAAGATGGTCAAACTGCCATTGAGATCCGAAATTGCCCCAACTTAACCCCTCATAAAACTGAAGCTCAATCCAGTTTCTATAATTCTCGATATCCAGTCCAAAGTAGGGTGCATATGATTCTGAAGGATTTCGCTCGAGAATATATCGTCGGAATGCAAGTTGCCACTTTCTTTTTTCCCTGAACTTCAAAAGCGAATCAGTAACTTCTTCTTGTGGAGTCCATTTTTTTCTTGCCATATCCCAAATATAATAATATTGTTTCAGGCTGAAACTGTGATTCGTGGAACCTGTCTCTCTCCGTAAATTTTTGCCTTATTTATGATTACCCTGTTTCCCCATGAAACTGTGATTCGTGAAACATAGGCTAAGTGCAGTTTCATTTGTTAGTTAAATAGCTTTCGAAGGCCGACAAGTAATATTGTTCCTTGTTTCGCATCTCGAGCTTTGCCGGAGGTTGTTTATCATCATAACCACAGAGGTGTAGGACACCGTGAAATATTACACGATAGATTTCATCTTTGGAGCTATACTTCAAACTGTTTTCTGCGACCATGTTTACACTAATGTAGATTTCTCCCGAAATTTCAGAAGAGCCATCTGCAGACATATCGAAAGTAATAATGTCTGTATAAAAATCGTGGTTCAAAAATGTCCTATTGATATCAATCAGGTATGCATCATCACAAAATATAAAATCTAATTCACTAAGTTTTTTTCCTTCTTGCTCAAAAATTAAGGGAATGAAATGTTTTAAGCTTCTACGGTTTGAAAGAGTAGGTGCTTTAGTATGAAAATGAAACTTTACAGCCATAAATGATTATTTCTGATATCGACATTATAAGAAGCCTGATCATCTTACTTTTACATTCTAACCGATTGGAAAGAAATGACAAAAAAGCTATCTGAGATCAAAATTGGAAAAAAAGTTATTATTAAATCTTTTGAAAATGATGATATTTTTCTAAAACTTATGGAAATGGGCTGTGTTCCTGGAGAAATTATTACAGTTACGCAGATTTCCCCTTTTAGAGACCCAATCTCCATAAACGTTGCAGGCTACCAATTAAGTTTAAGATTAAATGAAGCTAAAAATATAATAGTAGAGGAGATATTATAAATTGTATTTTTATTTAATATGAAAATTGGACTATATTTTGGCTCTTTTAACCCAATTCATGTCGGGCATCTTATAATTGCTAATCACATAGTTTCAAACACAGATCTCAACGAGCTGTGGTTGGTTGTTTCCCCTCAAAATCCCTTTAAAAATTCACAGGCATTGCTAAATGAAAATCACAGGCTTAATCTTGTGAGAACCGCCTTGGAAGGAGAAAAAAAAATAAAAGCGAGTAACATCGAGTTTAAATTACCAAAGCCATCTTATACCATTAACACACTCACCTATTTAAAAGAAAAATATCCGCTCTATGAGTTTGTAATTATTATGGGAAGCGACAGTTTTCAAAACTTTTCCAATTGGAAGAATGCTTTACTGATTGCCAAGGATTATCCGATATACATCTACAAAAGGCCAGGATTTGATATCGAAAATATCCTAAACGCTAAAATACAGATCCTCGATGCACCATTGCTTGAAATTTCGTCTACCCATATACGTAAGCTTCTGGCCAGTGGGAAATCAATAAGGTATTTTGTACCTGATAATGTGAGGGAGGAAATTGAGGCAAATCACTATTATCTATCATCGCTGGAAAATCCATCCAAGAAACAAGCAACATAATACAATTACCGGGGCAGGTATTTTAGTATACTTCAGCAACAGGAATGATAACACGATGACAGCTATACTCAACATACTTGTCGCGTCAACATGATTAAGATGTACGCCACCCAGTAAATACAAGGTTGCCGCCCACATCACACCTACTACCACCGCATTAATTCCTTCCAGCGCCCGAAACACGATCACATACTTCTTTAAATATTGCCACACAGGGAAAAAAAACAAAACCAACAAAGCACTCGGCAGAAAAATAGCGATCGATCCCAAAAAACAACCGAGCAATTGCATCCTGGACCCTTCTTTCTCCAATGCCATTCCCCCTGCAAAAGATGCTACAGAAAATACAGGACCTGGAATGGCCCTGACCATACCATAACCCGTGAGCAGATCTGTCTTCTTCAGGCGTATGGCATTGGGATTCTTTTGAATTGCCTTCGGTGAATTAGGGCGGGCAACATATTGATCAAGCATCATTGGTAACAATACATCTCCGCCACCAAAAACAAAACTTCCAAACCGGTAAAAATTTTCAAATAAGTTGTAAGCTTTCCTGTTTGGCCAATCCTGCTTCCTTGCAGTTTCACTTAATGCTCCGGCAATAGCAAAGATCACCAGGAATAACCAAATATTTGTCCATCGAATTTGCCTGGGTTTAATAGCAACCTGCATGGGTATGCGCTTATTACTGAAGTTTGTTGCAATGCCCCCGCAAATAATTAAAATCGGAAAAACCCATGGGGTTCTTAAAAAAAAATAAGTGAATATCATTGCTATCAGCATTATGATCTGCGTGATAATATTTTTTACAGATATTGAAAAAGCCTTTACAGCGGCATAAGCCAAAAAGCCAATTGCCATTGGCTGAATAAATTTAAATAAACTCTCTGTAAGATTTTTATCTGTAGAATGAGTGAGAAAGAATGAAAGAACTCCCATCAGAACGCAGGCGGGAAAAATCCAAATCAATAAAGTTATAACAGCTAAAAGCACTCCGCCTCTTTTATAACCAATTAATGTTATCAATTGTGTGCTTGATGCACCTGGCAGAAGCTGGCAAAAAGAATTGTATTCGATCAGTTCTTCTTCGGAAATATATCTTCTTTTATTTACGAATGTTTTTAACATCATTCCCAAATGCCCCTGCGGGCCTCCAAAAGCAGTTAGTGTAAATAACAATACTGACTTAAGAAACGGTATGTGTCGCAACATTTTCAATAAAAAAATTAAGCCATCGTTGAATGGCTTAGCAGTTAAAATTAATCTTTTTATTTTTTTAATCCTATTTCCCGCAATCTTTCGTCAAGGTATTCACCTGCCGTAACATCCTCATATGCTTTTGGATGCTTATCATCAATGCAGGATTGCAGGCAACTTAACCCCATGCTTGCTTTTGGATGCAAAAAAAATGGTATTGAAAAACGGCTTGTGTGCCATAACGACCTATCAGGATTTACAACCCGGTGTGTTGTGCTGCATAATTTATTATTGGTAAATCTCTGAAGCATGTCACCAACATTTACAACAATTTGCTCTGGCAACGAAGTAACTGCAATCCACTCACCGTTTTTTGAAAGTATTTCCAGCCCATCTGCAGAGGCGCCAATTAATAAAGTTATAAGGTTAATATCTTCATGTTGTTCGGCACGTATTGCGCTTTTCGGTTCATGTGTGATCGGCGGATAATGAATTGACCTTAAAATAGAATTGCCATTTTGTACGTATTGATCAAAATAAAATTCATCCAATTCCAGGTATAAAGCAATTGCCTGCAACAAAGCTGTACCGGATCTTTCAAAAGATTTAAAGGCCTCATCAAAGACTTCATTAAAAGATTCTACCTGATCTACCTTAACATTTTGAGGATAAACTTTTTCTGTCAATTTACTTTCGGCAACCTGTCCATATTGAAAAAATTCTTTGAGGTCTGGTGCATCACTTCCTTTAGCATGCTCTGTTCCAAAACTGGTATAACCTCGCTGGCCCGCCATTCCTGGTATTTCATATTTCCTTTTTTGCTCCAGTGGCAGGGAAAAAAATTGTTGCACTTTTTTATAAAGATCAGCAATGAGTTCATCAGTAAGGCCATGATTTTTTACGCCAACAAAGCCTACTTCTTCGTATGCTTTTCCTAACTGCTGTACAAAATTATTTTTTCTTCTTTTGTCGGTACTTAAAAAATCTGCAAGGTCAACAGTTGGTATACCCATAGTCGTTTTCTGATTTAGAGCAGCGAAAGTAAATTTGATTGAGAAAATTTACAAAAGAGATTTAAAGAGAACGATATTCTCTGTAAGTATTTAAATTAATAAACTAACTGAACCAAAAACATTTACTAAACATCAGAGTCCATATTTTGCGCTAATTTCCAACATCCTGTCAATGGGCTTTTTTGCAGCCAGCCTCAAGGTTTCATCCATGGTTATTTCTGGCTGCTCGTATTTCATACATAAATATAATTTTTCCAATGTATTTAATTTCATATACGGACAATCATTGCAGGCACAACTATTATTTGGTGGGGCGGGTATGAAAGTTTTTCCTGGATTGAGCTTTTGCATCTGGTGTACAATTCCGGTCTCTGTTGCCACGATAAACTTTTTGCTGGCATCCTGTTGCGTAAATTTTAAAAGTCCAGTGGTGCTGCCTATATAGTCTGCAATCGCTAGTACCGGTTCTTCGCATTCAGGATGGGCGATCAACTTTGCATCCAGGTGCCTTATTTTTAGTTTTGTAATTTTTTCCAGGCTAAAGATTTCGTGTACCATGCAGGATCCGTTCCATAAAAGCATGTCTCTCCCTGTTTGTTTGTTGATGTAAGCGCCCAAATTTTTATCGGGCGCAAAAATGATCTTTTGATCCGGGGGTAAGCTCTCCACAATCTTTTGCGCATTGGAAGAGGTACAGATTATATCACTCAGCGCCTTCATACCCGCACTGCAGTTGATATAAGTTATCACCAGGTGATCAGGATATTTGTCCTTAAATAATTTAAATAACGCCGGCGGGGCTGAGTCGCTCAATGAACAACCTGCGTTGAGATCGGGCAGCAATACTTTTTTAGAGGGGTTTAATATTTTGGCTGTTTCAGCCATGAAATGCACACCTGCAAAAACAATCATATCTGCTTCGGTACTCGCTGCTTTTTGAGATAAGCCCAGGCTATCACCAATATAATCTGCCACGTCCTGTATATCGGGCTCCTGGTAATAGTGCGCAAGGATGATCGCATTCTTTTCTTTTTTTAACTTCTCTATTTCTGAAAACAAATCCAGGGTCGGATCTAAGTCCACATCCAAAAACCCTTTTTCAGCAACCAGTAATTCCCTTATTTTTTCATTGTTAATATCTACCATAATATGTATTAATACTATTTATTTATATAATCACTTATTACTACTAGGGCTGTTAATAAGTGGAAATAATTAATTCTTTTGCTATTGTAAAATTAAAAAGTTTAGTTTATCCACGTTCATCCACAGTAAGTTAACATTTTAATAAATGAATAGCGCCTGGTTCAAAAGCCCTGCCTGCCTGTGTTGTTCTAATTATTTTTATTTACAACCCACAACTGTTGATAACATTTGCCGGGGAAAATAAAATGAATCTTTTTTAAAAAACCGATGTTGATATAATTGTATAAAATGGGATATACACACATTTTATTTTTTATAAAAACGAGCCCGGCAACTTATACCCCATTTTATAATATTTTGAAATGAAGAAATGTATAGATATCCCCCTAAAACCACGGTTATTCACATGCATCATGTTAATAGTTATTTTAATTATTTCTGGAAATATGACCCTCATTTTAAAAAAATCTGTGTATATAGCTATATTTTACTCATAGATATGCTCTTTTTTTCCACATTAATATGCTTTTTTACCCTATTTTTGCCCTCCAAAAATCTAACAAGTAAGTACCATGCAAATTATTCAAAGTATTCGTGATAAGGGAGCAGCAGTTGTAATTGTAGTGATCGCCTTAAGTTTGATCGGTTTTATATTAATGGATGCCAAACCAGGAAACAATGACCTCTTCAGCTCATTAACTTCCAAGGTAGGTAAAGTTAATGGCGACGCTATTGAATTGGGAGAGTTTAATAAAAGAGTTAAACAAACCGAAGATATGCAGGAGCAGCGGGGCCAAAGAGGTCAGACCTACCAGGTAAGGGATCAGACATGGAACCAGCTCGTAGCAGAAAAAATATTCTTTGCCGAAACAAAAAAACTTGGGATAACCTTTACTTCAAATGAGCTGAAGAATATATTATTAAGCAATGATCCTAATAATCCATTGTTGAAAGAGCCTGGAATGACAGATTCTGTAAGTGGTAAATTAAATGTTTCGAAAGCGCAATCTGCTTTGGCAAATATTAAGAAGTTTAAAGGAGAGCAGAGAGAAGCAATAGACGCACAGATTATTGACCCATTAAAAATTACTTCCACAGTTTCTAAGTACACGGGGCTGTTAAATGCCGCTGTATATTATCCTTCATGGATGCAGCAAAAAGAAATTACTGAAGCAAAAAACTTTGCTATCATTTCATACGTAAGCCTTCCTTATTCTGATATTGTTGATAGTACCATCACAGTAACTGACGCAGACGTAAATGACTATGTGCAAAAACACAAAGACATGTTTAAGCAGGAAGAAGGGCGGAATATTTCATATGTATCATTTAGCCAACTACCAAATGGCGATGATAGTGCAAGGACAAACACATTTATTTCCGGACTAAAAGAAGCATTTGCTGCCGACAGTAATGCAAGGGCATTTGTTGCAAAAAATACTTCATCTGTTGAATATTCAGATGATTATCTGCCCAAGTCAAAGATAACAGCCACAGTAGCTGATACTATTACCAAATTACCAGCAGGCGCAGTGTACGGCCCATACGTTGATAAAGAAAGCTATGTTCTTGCAAAAATGCTCGGTTCAAAAGAGTTACCCGATAGCGTTACAGCAAGGCATATCCTCATTCCTGTAATGGATCAGCAATCGGGAAGGCAGATCATGGAAGACTCTGCTGCAAAAAAATTAGCAGATAGTATTAATGCTGCTATCACTGGTGGAGCAAACTTTGCAGCTCTTGCATTACAATATGGCAGTGATGGAACCAAAACAAAGGGTGGTGATCTTGGAACATTCGGTTACGGAGCAATGGTTGGTGAGTTCAACGAATACTGCTTCACAAAACCAACAGGTTCAAGAGATGTTATAAAAACCCAGTTCGGTTACCATGTGGTTGAGATTATGAACCAGAAGGATTTTAAGCCTGGATATAAGATCGCATACATGGCAAAAGAAATTACAGCCAGCGATGAAACACTTAATAAAGCACAACTCGAAGCAACAAAGGCTTCTGCAGAAAAAAATATTGAGAACCTTAATAAGTATATTTCAAAAAACGGATTAAAATTAACACAGGTATCAACATTGGTCAAAGAAAACGATTATTCAATTGGCGCATTGCAGGATTCCCGTAGCCTGGTTCGTTGGGTGTTTGAAGCAAAGAAAGGAGATGTGAGTGAACCTTTTGACATTACTAACGGAAACCAGTACGTGGTTGCAGTGGTTGATAAGATCAATGCAAAAGGCACACAGGATGCAGCAACAGCAAGATCAGGATGTGAAGCCATTATCAGGAATAGAAAAAAAGCAGCTGTTATTATTAAGAAAGTGGGTAACAATACAAGTACATTGGAAGCCATCGCTACTGCAAATAACAAACAAGTGCAGCAGGCTGGCGCAGATTCTTCGTTAACGATGTCCTCACAAATGATCAACGGGCTTGGTATTGAATATAAAGTAATTGGCGCAGCATTTAACAAAGAATATCAAACAAAAGTTTCTCCGCCAATTGAAGGAACCAGCGCCGTGTATTTTGTTAAAGTAAATGGCATCCAGTCGAAACCGGCAGACAGCCCGGATGCGGCTGCAACCCAGGCAAATTCAAAGAAATCATCTTTGCGTGGCCAGGTAAATGCATGGTTTGAAGGACTTAAAAAGCCAGCTGATATTACAGACAACCGCAGTAAATATTTTTAATCAATTATAAATTAAGTTAAAACAGCCGGCTTCCTAAAGAAGCCGGCTGTTTCATTTAAGCTGCTTCGTTTGCAAACCTTCAAGCAAGCCTCCAGGCGCTCATCTGTTTATAACATTTATTTTCATATCTAATGGAATAATTATCCGATCTCGGTAACCGTGCATTTAAGAGCTAATTCAAATTGGTCTAATTTTGCAGCATGAGTGAATTGTTTAAAAATAAAGTTGCAGATAGCGGGATCATCACGCTGGACCTGGAAAATTATTACCCGAAGGAACAAATCGTTCTGTTCGATATGAAGGATTATCTTTTTATGGGCCTGATATTAAAAGAAAAAGATTTCAGGGAATCAATCAAGCTGTTGGATACATCCATTTACAAAGATAAGATCGCTGCTATAACCTGCTCGGCAGATGCTGTAATTCCAATGTGGGCGTATATGCTTGCTGCATCGGTGTTGCAGCCAGTTGCAAAAGAGATCCTGTTTGCCAATGAAGAACAGGCAAAAAAGAATTTATTATTAAAGAACATTGGCAGAATTCCCGTAAGTGATTTTGTTGATAAAAGAGTTGTAATAAAAGGATGTGGCGAAATGCCGATGCCCGAAGAAGCCTATGTTGAAATCACAACAATACTTAGGCCTGTTGCAAAAAGCATCATGTATGGTGAACCCTGCAGCACGGTTCCGGTGTTCAAGAAAGAAAAAGGCCTTAACCCCGGCAAATCTGCTGAAGACCAGGCGCAATAAAATTAAAACCAGCCTCTCTTTTTAAAAGTAAAGATCATCCATATTGGAATAAAGATCATCAGTCCCACAGAGATAAAAAAGCCCCACTGATTGTGTAGTAGCGGGATCCTTTCAAAGTTCATCCCGAAGATCCCTCCAATAACGGTTGCGGGTGCCAGCAGGCAGGTTACGATTGCCATTACCTTCATTACTTCATTCAGTTTTAAATTGACCGTATTGAGGTAGAGGTCCTGCATGTTCATCATGATATCGCGATAGTTTTCTGCAAGGTCATTGGCCTGGACGATATGATCATAGATATCTTTGAAATATTTCAGTGTTCGATCTTCAATCAATTCGCTTTCTCCACGCAAAATTCCATTGATTATATCCCTCACGGGCGCCACATTTCGTTTTAGAACGATCATTTCTTTGCGCAGTATCGTGATCTTTACAAGGCTGCGCTTATCAGGATTGCGCATGATATCTTCTTCAAGAACCTCGATCCTTTCCCCCAGTTTTTCCATGACCACGTAGAAGTGATCCACGATCAGATCAAGCAAAGAATAAAATAAAAAGTCAGAACCATTCTGCCTTACTTTGGAGCCGCTCATCTTCATTTTATCCCTTAAACTATTAAACACATCTCTTGACGCATCTTCCTGGAAACTAATAACAAAATTTTTTCCGAGAATGATGCTGATTTGTTCTGTTTCTACAGCCGAGTCTTTATCATTGAAGTACAACATATAAAGAAGGCAAAAAACAATGCCATTTATATCATCCATTTTTGGCCTTTGGCCAAAGCTTAAAATATCTTCTGTAATCAGCTGATGTATTCCAAACTGGTTGCATATTTTTTCAATATCATTTTTTCTTAAACCATCTATATTGATCCAGGTATTTGAACTTGTATGAAGAAAATCAAAACATTCAGAGATATCTTTTAGGTCTATGCACTCCCATTTGTTCTTATCATATTCATATACCGTGATCTTAATATCAGCCGGTTCCTCCCTGGTGGGCGCAATGGTTGGATTTACATGTAAAACCTTCTTGGTTCGTAATAACTCAAGGGGATTTAGAATATAATCAAGGTAATTTTTACTGTTGTCCATATAAACTAACGCATTGAACTATAAATATCCCAATTGTATAGCAATAAAAAAAACCGCGGTATGCGGCTTGATTTTTATTCGTTGGGCAAGTGTGAATAAAGTGAACTGTATTAGTTTAAAATTTTTTTTGTGATAAAGTTCGGGGATGCTCAATCTGAAGTTCCTGTAACTAATATAATTTTCCCAGGCAAAACATTAAAATGTACGGTGTTGTCAAATAAGTAAAGTGATTTACAAAAACCATTAATATCACCAATCACATCATGGTGCATGATGATAACCGTATTGCTGTCCGGGATCTTATTGTTGCTCCAGGTTGCGGGTTGGCTCCAAAGGCCAGCCTGGATTGTTGTAACAACTGAGTCCCTCTGCCATTGAGTGATGCTTAAGTTGTGATTGCTGCTGTCCTTTGCACGTATATAGAGTGTATGAGCACCTACAGGAATATTTTCAACAGGAATGCTAAAGGAAAAATTTCCATCAGGGGCGGGGCTGCTAAAAGAAACAGGATTTGCCATACCTATGCCCGGATCATTATTAAAGAAATATTCTGCAGCAGCAATTACATAAGTATTTGTTGTTACAATTTCTAAATTACGCCTGATGGTATGGGACCAGGAACCAGCGTTATCCTTCATGCGAATATATATTTGATGAAATCCGGGCGAGAGCGAAGATGTAACAGCATTGAAGTTTTGAAATATTGCAGAATCCTGCGGATTGATGTTTATTTGTTCAGCCATTCCAACACCAGGATCAACGTCTATAAAATATTCACCGCTAACAATTTTTTTAGTAAGATAGTTAGGGACTACTTCAATACTTGTGCTTGTTGTCATGCTCCAGTTACCATCACTGTCTTTTGTACGAATGTATAATTTGTGATAACCGGGTGTAACAGAACTAATGTTAGCTGTAAAAGGAAAACTTCCATCAGGCAGGGCAACCAGGTTAACTGAATTATTATAGCCAACACCGGCATCTGTATCAATAAAATATTCTGCCTTCACAATATTTTGTGCCAGGCTACGCTGGGCGGCAAATAATATAATAAGTAGTATAAAATAATTTTTCATAAGCCTTATTGAATCGTTCTCGCTTTTATGATTACAGGAAGCCCTGTTGCATCCGAAATACCCGATGTGTTTATTTGATAAGTCACAGGGATTGGCGCTAACCCGGAAAGTGTGTATCGGCCGCTTATGCCAAGGCCACCAAAGGCGCCACGATCAGTATTATCTGCACCAAGGTAATTTGACGGCAACCCTGTCTTTAGCTGGTAATCTCCGTCTGTTGAATTGGTAGCAGGATCAACAAATATGGTTGTCATATCTGGAACAACCAGGTTATTATTGCTGTTGCCAAACTGGTTTGAATTATTGCCAATGTTAAAAGAAATGTTTTGAGCTGGGGTCACTATAACCGTGGCATTCAATGTTTTCAATATATTGTTTTGAAATGAA
Organism: Ferruginibacter sp.; assembly: GCA_039921685.1. Taxonomy (GTDB): domain Bacteria; phylum Bacteroidota; class Bacteroidia; order Chitinophagales; family Chitinophagaceae; genus Ferruginibacter. Next base: position 40,784 of record JBDSBG010000106.1, on the reverse strand, counting down.
TTGGCCATCATTTTTAGTGCAGGATTTCCAGGGCTTGGCGGCCCGTCAAAAACATTGTTTCTGCATTCAGCAATGGTAAATGTTATATTACCAACAAGGCTCTGCAAAACCAATGGTCTTTGTACGATATTGTTATTAAAAATCAAATTTGTAGGGAAGATGTTTCCATTGGAAATAGCAGAATAAGTAACTCCAAGCGGATTAGGATAGTTTGGAAAGAAATTTTGTAAAATGTAAACACTTATAAGGTTGTCATCAAGCCAAACCGGGGCATCAATCCTGCACCTTCTTATTACAATATCATTTGCAGCGTAGATACTAACCGAATTATTAGCAGTGGGAGAAAAATGCATGCCCATGATCTCGGAACCAGCGGACGTACTTAAAAAAGAAACATTTAAGATTTTTGCTTCTAAAGGTAATACAGCTGTTTGCGGATTTTCATCCAAAAAATATCCCGGACCAATAATAACCAATCGTTTGCTTATTATTGCATTGTCGTAAGCTGCTGTGGCCCCCTCTACATGAATTGTGTCACCGTTAGTTACATCGCCATATGCCACAGCCTGGTTAATTTGCTTAAATACCGGGTAATCCTGTGTGCCTCCAAGATTTGAACCATACAGTAGCCCCGCATTATAATTTGACGCATTATTCACCCGCCAGGTTTTACCCAGTGAAGTTTGAATGAAACACATACATGCGATGAGTGTAAATAAACAGTTTGTTCTTTTCATGATTCTTCAATTAAATAGTTATAAGCGATTCCTGATCGGGTTCCCAATGAACAGTATATAATAAAATGTAATATAAAAAAGGGAACGGATTAAAACTAGTTTTAAAGTAAAAAATTTCAAATTTATTGGGGGCCTGATCCGTCTTTATTTTCCACCGTCGCTGTTGTGGGTTTATAATATTCCTTATCTTTTATTTTACCCATGCTCACAAGTGCCAGGTAAATGGCAGCTAGTATGCTGAGATAAATACCAAAACTCATGATATCAAAAACGCCCGGGGACATGTCGCTGATGGTTCTTCTCATCGGGCCAAACATACCATCTTCTGTAGCAGATGTATCGGGTTTCATTTTAAAATAAAGAAACACAATGGCGCCAATTAAGTAAGCGGCAGGAACAATATGCGACAGCTTGTAAAACTGTTCAAACTTTTTATTGCCGGTAACATTCTGGTAAAGAATGATGCCAGCACATACGGGAACAAGTATGGTAAGTATCATAAAAAGACGGGATACACCTGAAATGAAATGAGCAAGCATACCCGGAGAAACACCATTACTGGCAATTGAAAAGCCGTTCATGGATTGTCCCAAACCACTTACCCACGGAAAAAAATAAGCAAGTATCAATACAGCGGCTGCGATATTTGCACCGGTAAATTTAAAGTTGTTCATAAAATGTATTTTTAAAATGATGAATGAAAGTTGTTTAAATAATTTTTATAGTCCATTGGCATAACCATCCTTTATCAAGCAGGAAGTATTGTTTTGCGGAACTGTTATTTTATTCATCGTAAAACTAATTCGGCCTTCCGGCTACTACAATCGCCAATTATTATTCGCTTGGATTAATTTATTATTTGTTCTTCCTCATTAGTTTTTTAAATCTCATCCTGATATCTGCTAGCCTTGTTTGTTGCCTGTCGCTTAAATTGCCGTATTCTGATTCGAATGTTTGCTCATCTATATCATAGGCAGTAATATCAGTCTGTATATAAACAAGATCCTCAAAGCCAGCAGCCCTGGAACGAAGTTCATTTTCCCATTTTCCCACAATGGTTTCCAATTGCAGCAACCTGTTATCAGCAGTATCGGGTTTACATGAACTAAGAATCACCAAAATGAAGACAACCAATATTTTTATTGCCAGCTTGCAGATTGGATATTTCATGCCCTAAAACTAGATTCTAATAAAGCCATGTTCAACCCGCATTTATTATTCGTAGAGAATGGATTATTTTTTGAAATGAGCAGGAAATTATATTTGATAATTATGTAACTTGAGTAAATAGAATTACAGGTATGCGTGCTAATATTTTTTTCCTGCTTTTTAATTTTATCGTCTTTAACGGTTCGGCACAGCAAAAAATGCTTGACTCCATCGAGCTTAAATTAAACCAGCACCCCGCAGGGGATACAACCAGGTTGAAGTTGTTGAGTAACGTTGCCTATTATTATAACGAGGTTGATCCGGAAAAGGGAATGAAATACGCGGAGGAGCAACTTTCGTTGGCAAAGGCAATCAATATGCCCAAACATGAAGCAGATGCGCTCGCAAACCGGGGCATCAACTACTGGGCACAGGGTGAATATGAAAAAGCCATTGAGGAATATAAGGGCGCACAGGAAATCTACAAACAACTGCATCTCGAAAAAGAATATACTTCAATCCTGGGACGCATTGGGGTTGTGTACTTCAGCTCGTCTGATTATCCAAAAGCATTGGATGTTTATTGGGAATCGTTGAAAGCATTTGAAAAAAGAGGAGAGAAACAACAGGTTTCAAGAATACTGGGCAATATTGCCCTTTGCTATTCAAACATGGATAAGACAGATAAAGCAATCACATTTTATAAAAAGGCAATTGCATTAAACATTGAATTAAAGGATGAGAAAGGCCTCGCTGATAATTACACCAATATTGGAAACTTATATGATAACATGCTTGAATCAGATACTGCCATCAGTTATTATCAAAAAGCGTTGGCCATAAGCAGGACAATCGGCTACGAACGAAATATTGCCAGCAATACCTGTAACATGGGAATAGCGCTCACGTCAAAAAAAAATTATGCTGAAGCATATGATTATTTACAGCAAGGCATGCTGTTTTACAAGAAGCAGGGAAATAAAAGGGCATTGGCTGTGATTTATAAATCCATTGCGGATATTTTTATGCAGGCACCAACATCCTTTTTTCCTGGAAAAAACCTGGATGCCTCGAAAAGAAACAGTTACTCTAAAAACTATCTTGATTCAAGTTTCAATTTGTATGAATCTATGCAGGAGCCATCCGGACAGGCGGAGGTTTGGAAAATGCGCTCTTCCCTTGATTCTGCCCAAAATAATTTCAGGCAGGCATTTGAATCTTATAAACAATACTCTGTTTTAAGAGACAGCCTGTTTAATGATGAAAAGCACCAGGAAGTAGCAACACTTGAAATGAGCTATGCTTTTTCAAAAAAGGAAGATTCTATACGATCGGAAAATGAGCAAATGGCTCTTGCCGCTTCTGCTGAAATAAAAAGGCAAAGCACCATCAAAAAAACGACGATAGTTGGGAGTACTATTTTATTTGTTGCGGCACTCGCCAGTTTTATTTTTTATAAAAGAAAAAGAGATGCAGTTGAAAAGCAGCAGGAAGCTGAATTCAAGACTGAAGTTACCGATACAGAAATGAAAGCACTAAGGGCGCAGATGAACCCGCATTTTATTTTTAACTCATTGAATTCGATCAGCGACTATATTTCTAAGAATAATATCCCGGAGGCAGACAGGTATCTAAGCAAGTTTGCAAAGCTGATGCGGTTGATTCTCGAAAATTCTGAACAAAAGGAAATACCGTTGCAGGACGACCTGAAAGCATTGGAACTGTACATGCAGCTTGAGGCACTGAGAATGAAAAATAAATTCAGTCATTCAATAGAGGTTGATAAAACCATTGATCCTTCAACAACACTGGTACCACCTCTCATCCTTCAACCCTTTGTAGAAAACAGCATCTGGCATGGCATTGCCGGTAAAGAAGGTAATGGCCATATAAACATAATTATAAAAAAGGATGAAAATGAAATGATCAATTGTATTGTGGAGGATGATGGTGTTGGAAGAAAGCAAACGGCTGCAACAACATCAGCAAAAGAAAAATCTTCACTCGGAATGAAGATCACCCAGCAAAGGATAGATGTACTTAATAAAATTAAAAATACGAAGGCGGCAGTTCAATTATTTGACAAGGAGCATGGCTTGCGGGTAGAGGTTAAACTCCCTTTTATAACAACATAATGAATATGATCAAAGCAATTATAATTGATGACGAGCAACATTGTATTGACAGGCTTAGCGGATTGCTGCAAGAAAATTATGCTGATAAAATAGCGCTGGTGGCTGCAGCAATTTCTGTAAAAGATGGGATCAAGGCAATAAAAGAATTACAGCCCGATCTTATTTTTTTAGATGTACAAATTCATGACCGTACAGGCTTTGAACTGTTACGGGAATGCGGCAATATTAATTTCAAAGTAATATTTACAACTGCGTATGATAAGTTTGCCATACAGGCAATAAAATTCAGCGCCATAGGTTATTTATTAAAACCAATAGATGAAGATGACCTCAGGGAAGCGCTTAATAAACTGGAGAGTAATTCTGTGGATGATATGAGGGCGATGACAAAAGTGATTGAACACAACATCAACACAACTCCTAAAAAGAAAAAAATTACTATTCCTACAGGTAATGAACTTATTTTTATTGATATTGGCGAAATTTTGCGATGCCACAGCGATATCAATTATACAACCATATACAAAAAAGATAAACAGAAAATAGTTGTTGCCAGGACGTTAAAGGAATTTGAAGAGATGCTGCATGAACACGGTTTTTTTCGCATACACAATTCTGATCTGATTAATCTTGCATGCATTAAAAGTTATAATAAAGGAAAAGGCGGCTCTGTAATTTTAAATGATGGAACGGAGTTAGAAGTTTCTACACGACGTAAAGAAGAATTCTTAAAGGCAATGGCTGAATATTAAGTAACAATACAATCGTTTCTGGTTTCTGGTCTCTCGTTTTCGTTCCTCGTTTTCGTTTATGATTATTGTCGCCTTTATTAAATAATGAGAACTTAAAGGCAGGACAACGAGAAACGTAATAACGAGAAACGAGAGACCAGAAACGAAAGCATAACGATTCCCTCACCCCACTTTAAAACGCCGCACTCTTCGGAAATCTTGGAAAAGGGATCACATCCCTGATATTGGTCATTCCTGTTACAAATAATACAAGCCTTTCAAAACCGAGCCCGAAACCTGCATGCGGACAAGCGCCAAACCTTCTTGTATCCATATACCAATCCAGTTCTTCAGCCGGAATATGCATTTCTTCCATTCGCTGTAATAATTTATCCATGCGTTCTTCCCGTTGTGAACCGCCAACAATTTCGCCAATACCCGGAGCAAGAATATCCATAGCGGCTACTGTTTTGCCATCATCATTCTGGCGCATGTAAAATGCCTTTATTTCTTTTGGATAGTTGGTAAGGATAACAGGCTTCTTAAAATGTTTTTCTACCAGGTAGCGTTCGTGCTCACTTTGCAGGTCCACGCCCCAACCCTCAATGAGGTATTGAAATTTCTTTTTCTTATTGTGATTGCTTTCTTTTAATATTTCTATTGCTTCGGTATAAGTGAGGCGCTGAAAATCATTGTTAACAACAAAATCAAGCTTCTCCATCAGGCCCATTTCACTTCTTTCTGCCTGTGGTTTTTGTTTTTCTTCTTCTTCCAAACGTTGTGCAAGGAATTCAAGGTCTTCTTTATTATTCTCAATAGCGAAGCGAATAATGTATTTAATAAAATCTTCTGCAAGGTTCATATTGTCTTCAAGATCATTGAATGCAACTTCCGGTTCGATCATCCAGAATTCTGCCAGGTGCCGTGTGGTGTTGCTATTCTCCGCACGGAACGTTGGACCGAAAGTATAAATATCACTGAAAGCCATAGCCGCTAATTCTCCTTCAAGCTGTCCGCTAACGGTAAGGTTTGTACTTCTTCCAAAAAAATCTTCTTTGAAGTTAATGCTTCCATCATCCAATTTTGGCGCAGTTCCATCCAATGGCAAGGTTGTTACCTTAAACATTTCACCTGCACCTTCTGCATCACTGGCAGTAATGATGGGTGTATGCATATATACAAAGCCACGATCATGAAAAAATTTATGCACAGCATATGCAAGTGAATGCCTCACTCGGAAAATTGCACCAAAGGTGTTTGTGCGGAAACGCATGTGTGCGATCTCGCGAAGAAATTCGAGACTGTGTTTTTTAGGTTGTAAAGGAAATTTTTCAGCATCGCTGTCACCTAGTATTTCTATTGAACTTGCTTTAAGTTCTACTGTTTGTCCTTTACCCAACGATGGAATTACTTCACCAACAGCTTTTATACAGGCACCGGTTGTGATGCGTTTCATGGTAGCATCATCCAGGCTTCCCAGGGCTGCTACAATTTGTATATTGTTATTAGTGCTACCATCATTCAAGGCAATGAACTGGTTGTTACGAAAAGTGCGTACCCAACCCATCACGGTGGCTTCGTAGTTTGTTTTATCTGAATTAAGTAACTCTTTTACCCTGGTCCGCTTGTTGAACATAAATTAAAAATTAGGACGGCAAAGATAAAAAATTGCGGCTGATTAGGTGATTTTATATTATTATCATTTTTAGTAAGTGAGAACATACAACTGGCAGTTATCTGTCGTCTTTTACTTATGGTTTTCTATATCAGAAATGAAGTATTCAAGAAAAGTAATTATATCACTACCTAGCGCATTGAGGATAGCATAATCAAGCACCTTATTCAAATAATTGAACGAATCCAATTTCCCTAGTATTGAAAAAAGGAAAACCATTTTTTTATCTCGATAAAAAGATATTTGTGTTTCCCCAAACTTACTAACTGTATCGCTTTTGGGTTTGTAAACGAGACTTTCTTGGTACAAATAATCTAATAAAATCTTAAAATCTTTTTTATTTGTATTAACAAAATTAGCTGTATCAGAATCTACTCGTGTTGATTCTTTTTTCTTCCCTTCTTCAGATTGATAATCTATAAATAAAGTAGGAATGTAATGATCACACCTTATGGCCACATGTTTGATTTGCATAGAACTTACATTATCAAAAGACTGCGAATTGCATTTAAAGGATAACAATATTGATATCACAATTATAAAAGCTTTCATCTTTAAACTGATTTAAATTATAATATAAGCTTTTTGTGTGAGTATCAATTTACAAGTGTTATAAAGAAACAATCATACGCTGATACGTCTTTGAATTTACTTCGATGGAAACAATTAGCCATTTGAAGATAAATTTATTTGATAACCGAGCAAGGTCAGGAGGGAACTGCGTAATTCTTTATAAAACATACAACTCAGTGGGATTGGTTTCCTAAACATTCATCGTCCTGAACGTGAGATTAATCCTCGCCCCTTTTATTTTTGTGGTTGGGGGTAACCGATGTAACCAATTTTTTTGCGTTTCATCTTTCATCACCAGTAAACTTCCGTTTTCCAAAACAAGCGAAACAGTTTCGTTGGTTCTTTTATGTTTAAAAGAAAATTTTCTTTCTGCGCCAAAAGTTACGGACGCAATTGGCATATTCTTTCCCAGGGTTTTTTCATCATCGCTGTGCCAGGCCATCCCCTCATCGCCATCATGGTAGAGATTCAATAGACATGAATTAAAGGTTGACCCGGATTTTTGCTCAATGAGTTGTTTTAATTGCAACAATTCCTTTGTCCATACAAGCGCCTCTTTGGTTATGTTGGAATAAGTGTAAGCATACCTTTTATCTGCATACCAGGCCACTTTTCTTTTAGTAATGATGTGCTTTCCAAAAATTACTGCTTCATCATTTTTCCATTCGATGGTTTTCATTAAAACGTCAAAATAATGATTGGCATCTTTGTGTGAGAACATGGTTCCATAATAATTTACGGTACCGTCATTCGTGAGTAAATTAATCTTACCGTCAATAAAATTGCTGAATAAATCCATGTTGTATTTTTTGTATCCATTCCACTTGTACCCGTTTAATTTGGATACGGGTGGAATGGGTACAACTTTTATTAAATGTATTTCCCCTGATTCTCTGGCTTCATATTTTTTATTTCATGTTTGGCTTTTCGCTGCTTCCCAACCAATGATCGCTGTTTTGCGAATCCTTCCCCAATGATAACCGCCAACAATTCCGGTTGATTGAATAACCCGGTGGCAGGGAATTAAGAAAGCAACCGGGTTACCGCCAATAGCAGTGCCAACAGCTCTTGATGCATTTGGATTTTTTATGTCGCGGGCAATATCGCCATAAGTAGCCAATTGCCCCGTGGGAATTTTTAAAAGCGTTTCCCAAACTTTCAATTGAAATGCTGTTCCTTTCAAATGTAGTTTTATCTGATCAAGCTTATTCCAGTCGTGCGTAAAAATAAACAATGCATTTTGTTGAATGAGATCCAGCTTTTGTTTGTATAAAGCTTTTGGAAAAACAGATTGCAAAGTTTGAAATGCGATTGCATCATCATCAGCAAAGGCAATATAGCAAATGCCTTTTGTTGTTGAGGCAACTATGATATTTCCAAAAGGGCTTTCTGCAAAACTATAATTGATCAAAAGATTTTCTCCGCCATTTTTATATTCGCCCGGCGTCATTCCTTCTATCTTCATAAAAAGATCATGCAGCCTGCTTGTACCCGAAAGGCCGGTTTCAGCAGCAGTATCAAAAAGCGAGAATTGATTTTCTTTCAGCATTTTTTTTGCGTGCCCGATGCTGATGTACTGTAAGAATTGTTTGGGGCTTGTTCCTGCCCATTTGGTAAACAATCTTTGAAAATGAAAAGGGCTTAAATGAATTTTCTCTGCAACTTCATCGAGGTTGGGTTGCGATTTGAAATTAGTTTGTATATAACCGATCGCTGTTGCAATTCTATCATAATTTATAATATCCTGCGGTTTCATTTTCTTTATTTGATAACATAAAAATAGAGAAGAAGAAGAAGCATGCCTACCCGGAACTTGCGGTTTTTAAGATGCTGCAAGCCAGGATTAATGATAGGCAAATTTTAACTAACTAAGATATTATCAGACTGAGCTTGTCGAAGGCGGATTTTTCTTGCTAATCCGGTTTGATCCCGGAATAATGCGGGGCTATTTACCCATATGCAAAAAAAATCGCCGCGAAAAAAATGCATATAGTGTGTATGCAATTTTTTTATCTCTGAAATTTTTGCACCTACACTGGTTCAAGGACTTATGCAAAGACCTAACAGGTTTTCAAAACCTTGTAGACCTAACAGGTTTTCAAAACCTGTTAGGTCTACAAGGCCTCAGCCTGGAAATGTCCAATTAATTATTATCCTTAATAATTTTTAGGTCCGCTATAAGATCTTGATCCTGATGACTTGCTACTGCCGCTTTTATTATTCCTGGAACTACCGCTACTACTGCCACCGCTACTATTATTATTCGTCCGGCGATTATTGCCGTTTCCCTGCTGCCTGTTACCTTGTGGCCGGCCGCCACCTTGTTGTCTTCCTCCCTGTGGCGGAGGTGGCACTTTTGAATTAGAAAGATCTACATGGTAAGCATGATGAATATCTCTTGGTATTTCTTTGCCGATTAGTTTTTGAATATCCTTCAGGTAACTAACTTCTTCAGCTTCGCAAAAGGAAAAAGCAATACCACTTAGACCGGCACGGCCTGTTCTTCCAATACGATGAACATAAGTTTCAGGTATGTTCGGCATTTCGTAATTAATAACATGGCTAAGTTCATCAATATCAATTCCACGTGCGGCAATATCTGTAGCCACAAGCACCCTTGTTGTCCTGTCTTTAAAATTTGTCAGGGCACGCTGACGGGCATTTTGAGATTTATTCCCGTGAATGGCTTCAGCTTTAATTCCAATGCGAACAAGATCTTTCACAACTTTATCAGCACCGTGTTTTGTTCGTGTAAATACCAGGGCCGTTTCAATTGTTTTATCTTTCAATATATCGGCAAGCAATAGCCGCTTATTATTTTTCTCTACAAAATAAAGAGATTGCTGTATTGTATCTGCGGTAGATGATACGGGTGCAACTTCTACTTTCACAGGATTACTAAGAATAGCGTTTGCCAGGCCCTGTATTTCCTGCGGCATAGTTGCGGAAAAGAAAAGCGTCTGCCTTTTAACAGGAAGTTTTGTAATGACGCGTTTAACATCATTCACAAAGCCCATATCAAGCATACGATCTGCTTCATCCAAAACAAAAATTTCTACATCTTTAAGATTAATATAGCCCTGGCTCATCAGGTCAAGCAAACGGCCCGGGGTGGCTACTAAAATATCAACGCCTCTTTGAAGCGCCGCGGTTTGTGGTTGCTGGTTTACACCACCAAAAATAACGAGATGCTTTAGACGAAGTCCACTGCCATAGGCAAGAAAACTTTCCTGTATCTGAATGGCAAGCTCACGGGTAGGCGTAAGTATGAGGGCACGAATATGCCGTTGGCCGGCTGTAGCAGCGTGGGGTTTCGATAATAACTGCAACATCGGAATAGCAAATGCAGCGGTTTTTCCGGTACCGGTTTGTGCGCAACCCAAAAGGTCTCTTCCTTCTAAAATGTAGGGAATCGCTTTTTGTTGGATAGGTGTAGGTTTTGTGTAACCTTCTTTGAGAACCGCATTTAAAATGGGCTCAATGATCTTTAAGTCTGTAAATAACAATGTATATATGTATTAAAATGAATGCGGAAATGAAGGATAAAACTTCATCATAAAAACTAGAATGCTTTATAAGCAATTATTGGGAATGAGATATTATCAATAAAAACTGGCTTAAAATGCCGCAGGAAATAAATGAACTGGCGCAAATGTACAGTTAATTTTTGAGATCACCGCTACCCCGCCCTGGCTTCATTTCCTGTTGAATGATTTAATCTGATGCACAGAGGGATAGGTATTTATCACACTCCTTCAAAGATTACATCTCTTTTTTGTTAAATGATAGGGACGAAGAAATATGGCCAATGAACCTGTTTTGGAGCCTTTTGCTGATAAATGGGGTAGTTATCAACAAAAAATTCTTTTATTAATCAAAATCTGCGTATCATTGCACCGGAATTGGTTGAGAAGATAACCCTTGTCTAATTGCTTCAATAATACAACCTCTTCCATCAGCATTTATTTTCAACTACAATTTTACATTCATTTTAGAGCGGAATTTTTGAAAAACGCATTTTCTCATATTTTATGTACGATATATCGCAACTGAACGAACTACTCGTTCCTGAACTGCTTGATATAGCAGAAGAGCTTAACATTCCAAATTCGAAAAAACTTAATAAACAGGACCTGGTCAAAGGCATCCTGGATAAACAAGCCAATATGAAATCAGATAGCAAGACACCTGGTGATGAAAAACCAAAACGTAAACGCATTGTGAAAACAGATGCGCCCCCCGCGGCTCCAACACCGCCGGCAAAAGAAGTGACGCAGGAAAAAGAAGAAGCACCGAAAAAAGACATTCAACCACAAAGATCAAAAAAAGCGGAGCCAGAAAAAAAACATTCCGTTAAGAAATATAAATCGGAAATAGAGGAAGAGGAGGAAGAAGAATTACAACCTATCACCGACCAGGAAAGCACCATCCCTGCAGCGATAGCGCAAATGTTGCACGAAGAAGACATTCAGCAGCCGGAAGTAACTATGGAAGAACCGGCTTCACAGGGAAGAGATAACCGCAGTTACCAACAATCGCAACAAAGGAACCAACCAGCATTTAATATCGAATTTGATGGCGTTGTGCTGGGAGAAGGCGTGTTGGAAATGATGCCGGACGGGTATGGTTTTTTACGCAGCAGCGATTATAATTACCTTTCTTCCCCGGATGATATTTATGTTTCTCCATCACAGATAAAGTTATTTGGATTAAAAACGGGTGATACTGTTTATGGTTCTGTTCGCCCTCCTAAAGAAGGGGAAAAATATTTTGCCTTATTGAAAGTAGAAACCATCAATGGTAAAAGCCCTGAAGAAGTAAGAGACCGCGTGCCCTTCGATTACCTGACACCGTTATTCCCCTTTGAAAAATTAAATCTTACAACAAGGGCAGATAATTATAGTACCCGTATCATGGATTTGTTTACTCCAATTGGTAAGGGACAGCGTGGATTGATTGTAGCGCAGCCAAAAACTGGTAAAACCATGTTGCTTAAAGAACTGGCAAATGCCATTGCAGAAAATCATCCTGAATGTTATTTAATGATTGTTCTTGTAGATGAAAGGCCCGAAGAGGTGACAGATATGGAACGCAGTGTAAAAGCAGAAGTGATCGCTTCGACATTTGATGAGCCGGCAGAAAAACACGTTAAGGTTAGTACTATTGCCCTGCAAAAAGCAAAACGGCTGGTAGAATGCGGGCATGATGTTGTGATACTGCTTGATTCAATTACACGTTTGGCAAGGGCACACAATACAGTAGCTCCATCATCGGGAAAAGTATTATCGGGTGGTGTGGAAGCAAACGCCATGCAGAAACCAAAGCAGTTTTTTGGAGCTGCCCGTAAAATAGAGAACGGCGGTTCACTTACTATAATTGCAACAGCGTTGGTTGACACCGGTAGTAAGATGGATGAAGTTATTTTTGAGGAATTTAAAGGTACCGGTAATATGGAATTGCAGCTTGAACGCAAATTATCAAACCGCCGCATCTATCCAGCGATTGATATTGTTTCATCTTCAACCCGCCGTGACGATCTACTGCTTGATAAAGATACATTCCAACGCATGTGGGTATTGCGTAAACATATGGCAGATATGAACCCGGAAGAGGCCTTGAATACTTTACTGAAGAATATGAAAGGTACAAAAGACAATGCGGAATTTCTTACATCAATGAACGGGTAAAACAAATTGGTGATTAGTTAATTTGGAGATTAGCCAATTAAAAATATTTATAAACTTAGAACCGCTTTTAGTTAAGCGGTTTTTTTATACCAGGAAGCCAAAAGTAAAAATTCAAAAAGCGTTCTCTACATTTTTACTTTTGATTTTTTTATTTTGACTTTTCAATGCTCTACCTTTAGCATCAGGCATCAATAGTGGCAATTAAAAAAATCACCATACAACAATTTTTAGAACTGGCTAAGCACAATCCTGTTCTTGATGTTCGAAGCCCCGGGGAATATGCTCATGCTCATATTCCAAACGCATACAGCCAGCCATTATTTACTGATGAAGAAAGAAAAATAGTTGGCACTGCTTATAAACAAAAGGGAAAACAGATTGCCATTAAACTTGGACTTGATTTTTTTGGCGTGAAGATGAAGGCGATGGTGGAAGAAGCGGAAGGCATAATTAAGAATGATGAATTAAGAATTGAGAATGATGCTTCAAGTAATTCGAAGCCCTCAATTCAAAATTCAAAATTCAAAATTCAAAATTCCATCCTCGTTCATTGTTGGCGTGGGGGCATGCGAAGCGCCGGCGTTGCCTGGTTGCTGGATCTTTATGGTTTTGATGTTTATACCCTGGTGGGCGGATATAAAGCATATCGCAATTGGGTGTTAAAACAATTTGAAATGGATTTCAACCTGTTTGTTGTAGGAGGTTATACAGGCAGTGGTAAAACGGCTTTGCTGGAAGAATTACAAAGGAAAAACCAGGCTGTAATAGATTTAGAAAAACTTGCCAATCATAAAGGATCCGCTTTTGGTGCAATGGGAGAACAGCCAACACAGGAGATGTTTGAAAACAGCTTAGCAAACGAGCTTTACAAATATGAAGGTATTGATACCAGTATATGGCTTGAAGATGAAAGCCAGCGCATCGGCTCGTTGAACATCCCTCACAATTTCTGGAAAACAATGCGTACAAAACCAATTTGGTTCATTGATATCCCATTCGACCAGCGCCTGCATTATATCACATCAACTTATGGTTTGAATGATAAAGAGCAACTGGTGAACGCGATCATCCGAATACAAAAAAGGCTTGGGCCATTGGAAACAAAAACAGCCATTGGTTTTTTGATTGAAGATAATTTTAAATCTTGTTTTGAAATCTTGTTGCACTATTATGACAAGTCGTATACAAAGGCGCTTAATAACAGGGAAAACCTCGATACGCTTTTAAATAAAATAGATTGTTCCTTCGTTGATACAACATCCAATACAGAAAAACTACTTTCATGCGCAACAGTAAATATCTAATTATTTTATTGCTCTCTTTTTTTCCTATGCAAATTTTTGCACAGGACGGGCAAACTGCGGATATCAGTCTTGCTGGTTTATGGAAGGGAACCATATTTAATGATACGACTCAGAAGTTTTATAAATATGAAATTGGTATAGGTGAAGAAAAAGGAAAGCTGATCGGTTATTCATATACATGGTACGACGAGAATAATTATTTTGTTGTGCGAAAAGTAAAAATCAAAAAAAAGGATGGAAAAATAATCATAGAAGACGTGGATATTGTCTCTTATAATTTCCCGGAAAAGCAGGTGCAAAGGGTTCACAAACTTCATGTGCTTACTTTACAGGTTCAGGACAGCGTGTTGGTATTGACCGGCCCATGGGCCACCAACCGAACGAAATTATATTCACCCGTAACAGGTACGATCAATCTGCAGCGAAAAAATAATTATCGCCGGCAGTCCGACCTAATGGCGCATTTGCAGGAATTGAAACTGGAAGAGAAACTATCTTTTGTTGCCAAAGACAATGAAATAGCAAGACAGGAAGAAGAGAAAAAAAAGGAGGAAGAAAAATTGCTAACCAAAACAGAAGCACCTGTTAATGCATCACTTCCGATGGCGAAAGCAAACATAAAAGAACAAACAATAAAGAAAGCAGATACGAAAAAAGTATCAGTTGAATTACCCAAACTGCCAGCATCAACAAAACCTGCTGCCCAGGTCATCAACAATGCCCCTGCAGCAGAAGTGCTCAGCAGGAAAAACGTATTACAGGAAACAATGTATTTTAAAACAGATAGTCTTGTGCTTACCTTATACGACAATGGTGAAGTTGATGGCGATACGGTAAGTGTTTTGATGAATGGAACGATCATTATGGCGAAGCAGGGCTTAAGCACAAATGCCATTCGCAAAACAATTCATATATCCCCAGGCACAGATACAGTTGAACTCGTGATGTATGCTGAAAGCCTCGGAAGCATACCACCGAATACAGGTTTACTGGTAGTTCGTGATGGAAAAGATAACTATGAAGTAAGGTTTAGTGGCGACTTTCAGCGAAATGCAGCCATCATTTTTAAAAGACGAAAGCAATAATGTCAACAGAAAAAACAACAGAAGCAGTACAAATAAAACTAACCCAATATTCCCGTGGTGCCGGTTGTGGTTGCAAGATCGCACCAAAAGCACTGGAAGAAATTTTACAAACATCAATTTCTTTCCCATCGGATAAAAGATTACTTGTTGGCAACAGTACCAAAGATGATGCTGCAGTATATGATATTGGCAATGGACAGGCATTGATATCCACTACAGATTTTTTTATGCCCATTGTTGATGATGCATTTGATTTCGGAAGAATTGCTTCTGCCAATGCGATCAGCGATGTGTATGCCATGGGCGGTAAGCCATTGCTGGCTGTTGCGATCTTAGGTTGGCCAACAGAAAAATTGCCGGCACAACTTGCGCAACAAGTCCTTGATGGTGCAAGAACAATTTGTGCAGAAGCAGGTATACCATTGGCGGGCGGTCATAGTATCGACAACGCCGAACCGTTCTTTGGCCTTGCAGTTACAGGCCTTGTTGATACAATACATTTAAAACAAAATAATTCAGGCAATGAAGGAGATATTTTATTTTTAACCAAACCTATTGGTGTTGGCATTTTATCTACTGCGCAGAAAAGAGGGGCGATCAAAGATGAACACCTACAGGTGATGATAAGGCAAATGACAACACTTAATCATTTGGGCGAATCACTTGGTAAACTATCTTCAGTAACGGCTATCACCGATGTAACAGGATTTGGTTTGATGGGACATTTAATTGAAATGGCCGAAGGAGCAGGCCTATCTGCAGAGTTATACTACTCACGGGTACAGGTGTGCGAAGGAGCCAAAGAATACCTTAGTCAACGTATTGTACCCGATGCAACTTTTAGGAACTGGAACAGCTACAGTACAAAAGTAAGTTTTGAAAAAGGCGTGAATGTTATGGAAGCATTTAGCTTGCTTCCCGATCCGCAAACAAACGGAGGCTTATTGTTTAGTGTTAAGGAATCTGCGGTTGAAGAAATAAAAAAATTACTGGAAGAAAGAGGTTTTAAGGATTTTACAGAGCCCATTGGCAAATTCATAATTAAAAAGGAAAAAGTGGTTGAGGTAAAATTATGATTGCTGCTATTTTATTTTTTATAGCGCAGGTCCCATAACCCGTGCTTTTGCTTTAAAAAATCAAATGCTGTTTATTTTTTATTTTCTCATGGGTCATTTCATTCACCAGTTGTACCGAAGGCAATAATTTAATAGATTGTTGCAGAAGATTTATTTCGTTACTGTTTACCTCCTCTCCTTTTGTGAGCCACAAAAAATCAAGGTGCTTAAATTCCGGCAAAAGATATTCGCCATCATATTGATTGTGGTATAAATAATGAACCAGGCAGCAACCGGGAACTTCATAATCATAGATGGAAAAAAAATAGTTGCGGGATTTTTTTCTTAATTGTATTTCCAGCCCGTTGTTAATACGGAATTTGTATCCCATGAATTGATTTATATACCAGGTAAACTGGTAATCTTTAACTGGAGCAACAATGCCGAACAGATGCGTGCCTTCAAAGAATTCTTCGGCGAGCGTTTCGTTGTCTATTTTTAATTTTGCTCCCATTGTCGTATAATATTGTTGGAGAATATAACGGTTGAGGTTATGTTATTTTAAAAAAAGGATTTGATTCGGGTGGCATTGCGGCACAAGAAAATCAATGCAGGCTTCTTTTAAAAAACAATATCCAGTACAACTTCATCTTTTCCACGCCTGAGTTTTACTTTTGTTGCCTGTCCCTTATCAAATTTATTTAAAGCCTGCATATAGGTTTGGACATCATTGAATGAGTTGCTACCCAATTGATAAATGATATCGCCTGTTTGTATTCCTGCTTTTTGTGCCGGCCTGTTATCTATTACGGCATCTACCCTTACGCCATTGCCATCAAATGTATAATCTGGCATGATGCCAAGGCTAACTTTAAAACTGCTTTTGCCGGAAGAAACATCTCTTGTTTTTGTAAATACAAGTTTTTCTTTTTTATCGGTTGCAGTTAACAGTCTTTTAATGTAATTGATAACGGCCAATTCACCATTAAAGTTAATTTTATCTGCATCATCTGATGGCTTATGGTAATCACTGTGTGAACCGGTGAAAAAATAAAGCACTGGAATGTCCTTTTGGTAAAAGGAAGTATGATCGCTGGGTCCCATGCCACTGCTATCTTGTTTTATTTTGAAAAAGGGATCTTCCTTTTTTATTAACTCTCCCCATGTTGCTGATGTTCCGTAACCTCCGATATTGAGCCCATGTGTGCTGTCATTAAGCCTGCCTAGCATGTCCATGTTCAACATGTAGTTCACCGATTTTAAATCAAAGGGAGAATGATCAGTAAAATACTTTGAGCCGTATAATCCAAGTTCCTCACCTGAAAAAGCAACAAAAGCAAAATTATATTTTTTTAGATTTGATGACTTCAACCACTTACTTAGTTCAATTAATGCGGCAACACCGCTGGCATTGTCATCAGCACCATTATGTACCATAGGCGGGTTAGCAACGTACAAAGAATTATGATCTTCTCCATAACCAAGATGATCATAATGGGCACCAAGTACAATCGTGGAAGTTGCATTATTGTTGATATACCCGATTACATTATGCCCAAACCTTTGCTTCTCTGCGATATCAATGTTGAGTACAACATTGCCTGAAAATTTGGTTTGTTTACCATAAAACACAACAGGGATCTTTAGACGATCTGCCTTTTCTCTTGCATCAAACAGCAAGTCTTCTTTAGGCGAAGGGGAGTTATAAATTACAAAAAGGCGTTTGCCGTCAGATGCTGCTTTCTTTGCAGTAGTATAAATATTTTCCTTCAGATCAAAATGAGGATTTGTTTTATTTTCTTCAAGTACAGTTTTGAGATCATAATACTGAATCGAAGTATCAGAGCCATCGGCGAACATTAGGTCTTTTACATTGCCAGAGTATGCCAGTGGAAAATAATCAGTATTAAGTTCAGCGGCTTTGCCTTGTATATAAAGTGCAGTTTCCTTTTTTATTTCCCTTCCGTCTTTCACCTCGAATTCCTGTATGAATGTTTTATTGGTTCCAAGCGGTTGAAGTCCTGTTTGATGGAATTGAGCTACTATAAATTCATAAGCAAGTTTTTCGCCCGGCGTGCCTGTACGCCTTCCTTCTAATTTATCGTCTGCGAGGTAATTGATTGTATTTTTTAATGCTGTAATGCTTTCGGCGTCTGTGGTATTCTTTTGCTGTGCAACCACATGTTGTGCTAAGAGGATAGATAATAATAAAATATACTTCATATAAAATCAGATTAACCGGTGCAAAGTTAAATAACCATCCCGTTGTACAATTATATTTTATGTTCCCGATACGGCATTCTTCTTCTTTAATTCGTAAACTATGGGAGGGCTGTTAATACTATTTTTGCAGATACTTCAAAAACGAGTCTTATTAACAGCGGTGAGCAAAAAGATAAATATAGCATTAGTGGGTAATCCCAATAGCGGTAAAAGTTCTCTTTTTAATGTGCTTACCGGTCTCAATCAGAAGGTTGGTAATTTCCCTGGTGTAACTGTTGACAAGAAAACAGGCATCAGCAAGATCTCGGAAAATCTTACCGCAAATTTTATTGACCTGCCTGGTACCTATAGTCTTTATCCAAAACGTGCGGATGAATGGGTATCCTATAAAGTCTTGTTGCAACAGGATGAGGCTGTAAAGCCGGATATGATCCTGCTTGTTGCGGATGCCAGCAGCCTGAAAAGAAATTTATTATTTTGTTCCCAGATCATTGACCTGAAAATTCCTGTTGTGGTCGCCTTCACCATGATGGACTTGGCAAAGCGCCATGGAACCCAGATAGACATTCCCGGCCTGGAAAGAGAACTTGGTGTGCCGATCGTTGCCATTAATCCAAGAAAAGGCAAAGGGATTAATACATTAAAAAAAGCGATTGAAGTATCTGCAGAAAACCTTCAACAGGTTCACGCGAGGGATTTTATAGAGACGGAGTTACTCGCTCCTAAAGCTATGGCAGAAGTAAAGCATTTGTTCCCTCATATAAGCAACTATACATCCATACACTATTTAATAAATCACGAAAATTTTTTATTGAATGATCAGCAGCAGCTTGAGGTAGAAGAAATAGAAAAGCGAAATAATTTCAATCCAACCCGTACGCAGGCAGAGGAGATCATGCAACGATATTCAAGGATCAAACATATCATGCAGCAAACAGTGTTGGAGAGTGATCCATTACAAAAAACATTATTTACAGAAAGGCTGGATAATATAATGCTGCATCGTTCCTGGGGCTATGTTATTTTGCTTGGAGTATTATTTATATTATTTCAAAGTGTATTCTGGGTTGCAAAATACCCGATGGATGGAATTGAATGGGGTTTTGGCCAGTTGAGCGGATGGTTATCCGGGGTAATGCCTAATGGTTGGTTCAGTGATTTGTTCATTAATGGTATTATTGCAGGATTTAGCGGCATCATGTTATTTGTTCCGCAGATTATGATCCTGTTCGGTATTATAACTTTACTGGAAGATACCGGTTATATGGCACGCATTAGCTTTTTAACGGATAAGCTTATGCGCAAAGTTGGACTCAATGGAAAGAGTGTTATGCCGATGATCAGTGGTTTTGCCTGTGCGGTTCCTGCGATCATGAGTGCAAGGAATATTGAGAATAAGAAAGAGCGGCTGTTAACCATTATGATCACGCCATTGATGAGCTGCAGTGCAAGGCTACCTGTTTATACTATACTGATCGCGTTGGTAATTCCTTCTAAATTATATTTTGGTTTTTTAAGCCTTCAAGGTTTGGTGATGATGGCTTTATACCTGCTTGGTACTGTGATGGCATTGATTGTTGCATGGGTAATGAAATGGTTTATCAAATCTACTGAACGGAGTTATTTCATATTAGAATTGCCCGTGTACCGAGGCCCACGCTGGAAAAATGTTTTAATTACCATGGTGGAGAAGGCAAAAATATTTGTGTTCCAGGCTGGTAAAGTGATCATGGTGATCAGTTTGTTGCTTTGGGGCCTTAGTACATTTGGACCGGCAAACAAAATGCAGGCAGTTTCACAGGAATTCGATGCGAGGATCCAACAGGATCCCGCACAAACAGCCGCACTTACCAAGGCAAAAAAAGCAGCATTATTACAAACTTCTTATGCAGGTACATTAGGAAGGGCCATCGAACCCGCCATAGCTCCGCTTGGATTTGACTGGAAAATCGGCATTGCCCTGGTTACTTCTTTTGCAGCCCGTGAAGTTTTTGTTGGAACGATGGCAACATTGTATAGTGTTGGAGATGATGCTGATGAAAATAATACAACACTTCGTCAAAAAATGAATGCAGCAACACGTGCAGATGGAACAAAAGTTTATACACTTGCTGCCGGATTATCTTTGCTTGTTTTTTATGTACTGGCAATGCAATGCATGAGTACCATTGCTGTCGTAAAAAGGGAAACACGCAGTTGGAAATGGCCCATCATTCAACTTATTTACATGACCGGGCTTGCTTATTCTATGAGCTGGCTGGTGTTTGAATTATTTAAATAAAAATCTTCATTGATTAAATCCGATCCTCTGTCTTTCTTCCCATTTTCTTCGTGCAGCTTTTTCGTCTAACAAATTTTCCATTGCATCATAGATCTGGTTTAGTTGGGCATCGTGTTCGCCGAGCTTCTCTTTAATTTCTTTTAATTGTTCTTTTAAACTGTTTTCTTTTAACAACGTTTTTCTTATTTCTACAAAGGCCCGCATGATAGCGATATTCATGTTGATGGCAATATCACTGTTTAGAATACCGCTGAGCATGGCGATTCCTTGCTCGGTAAATGCATAAGGCATGTATTTACTGTATTTCCCCCGGCCAGTCTCTAAGGTTCCATTTTGGAACCTTAGAGACTGGCTTTTTTCTAAGGTTTCAATTTGAAAGCGTAGAGATTCAAATTCTTCATTTGATAGCTGAAACATAAAGTCTTTAGGAAACCGCTTTATATTACGTTTAACCGCCTTATTAAGAAGTTTTGTTTCAGTTTCATATAAAGCAGCTAAGTCCCGATCAAGCATTATCCTTTCACCTCTTATTTCATAGATCCTGTTTTGAATATTTCTAATTATCTGCATAGCACATCTTTTATTCATAATGCATAACTAAAAATAACAATAGCCTGAAATATTATTTAAGGGAAAACAACATCAAAAAATGCTTTTTTAAACAACCAATTCGTGAAAAAAAGCTGATAGCTTGCGGCTAATAGCTTACAGCTGTTCTCTTACCAATCAACCTTATATGTTATCTCATTTTTCACCTGCGGATAAATTCGCCTGTAAAGTTCATTGAGTACATCTTCATTACGTGGCTCGGTGTAGTTGGTATTGTTTACCAGTTGCCAGTCACGGCTTGATAGAGCCCGGCCATCACCTGAGTAAGTTGCATTTTCCTGGTCCCAGCGATAATCGTCCCTGAACGATCTGTAGGTGATATTTTTATTTGTGGCAATATCTTTAATATTAATATCCATATTAGCCCTCGCAATAAAACTTCTGTGTGTAATATTTAAAGTAGCATATACTGTGTTGTAAACTGGCTTACCTGAAGTGTCCGTGCCGGATTGTACCTGGGCATTTACGGTGCTGGTATAATTGTTAATCACGGGATATGGTATATCTATATTCCTAAGGGTGAGGTCAATTACCCAATCCACTGGTATATTATCCCTGCGTGCTTCCCAGTCTGTGTAAAATTTTGCAGGGTACCGGTTAGCGTTATGGCCCAATTCTCTTACCAGGTTTTGCTGAAAATATTCATTGCTGTAATTATAACCCTGGTTGCCCCAGCCCGCATTAGTGAAATATGAATTATCCTTGATGGGATTAATAACAACGTTTACGATGGCATTTTGATATGCCTGGTCCATATTTGCCTTGGCATCTTTGTAATCCGGAATATACTTTACTACTTTTTTAAAATTCAGGTAAGCTTGCCGGGCATTATCCCTCCCGGGTTGGTTAGAGAACGATATTGCATAACCATAGAATTCATCCGCAGCGAGTTGCTTAAACTCCAGGATATCAGTACTATAACTTTTTGGGGTTACCAGTTTAAAAGCCCCATCGGAACTGATAATGGCATCGTAGGCATCTTGTAAATATTCGAATTCTTTAATGATGTCATCCCAACGGTCAGGTTCATTGGAGTTATTGTAATCTTTTATTTTTCCCAGGTGGGTGTCGGTAATGCTGCTGTACAAAACCGGAATGGCTTGCATCGCATTTTCATCTGAGCTGTTTTTATTGATTTTTTTGATGGCATCCTGTAGTGCTTTGTCGGCATTTGACCTTTCCAGGTAATTCTTATTGGTTGCACATGAAGCGAGGAAGGCGAAAGCGAGGAAGAATTGTATTAGTATTTTCATTTTTCATTTTCCTTTAGAACGCCCAGAGCGAAGTTAATAAAACAGGCTAATTGCCCTTTGAAGCATGGCATGTTTTCACTAATCCGAGCTAGTAAAGGCTCGAAAGGTAACCATTTATCCACAGAATTTTACCGCTAAACCATAAGGCTAAAAATAATTAACGGTGCTCATCCGCCCTCAAAGTCAATACAGGACTGGATTTCGGAAAAAATAGCCGATAATTGACCGCCTACTACCTTAAAATAAATGGTATTATGTGTTGCATAGTACTAAAATGTTTGTACATTTGTATGGTCAAGGGGATGATTGAAGAATGTTCCGGACAGGATTTGATCAGCAACCTTGATAAAGTATAGCCATGAATTTTTAAAAAGTAAAGCCATGAATATTGACAACACAGCGAGCCAGATGCGCAAAGGAGTGTTAGAGTTCTGCATTCTTTCGGTAATCAAACAGGGCGAGGCCTACCCATCGGATATCATTGATAAGATGAAAGCCGCCAATCTGAATATTTTCGAAGGAACTCTATATCCTTTGCTCACCCGGCTCAAAAACGCAGAATTCCTTACTTATCGATGGGTGGAGAGTAACAGTGGCCCACCGAGGAAATATTTCTGCCTCACGGATAAAGGAGCAGAATTTTACAAAGAACTTGAGGCCACATGGAATGAACTTGCAAACGCAGTCCAGGCACTTACAACCAAACAAACTTAATACAAACTTCAACCTGCCACGGCAGCTGTCAATAAAAGTATAGCCATGTTTTTTTTGACATACTCAACTAAAGAAACAAAATTTTAAGGTCGTCTAAAAGATCAATGGATCGAAGAATGACAAAAAAAATTAATTATTTCGTCATGAAACAAGTAATAAACATCAACTTCCAGGGACGCGTAGTACCGATAGAAGTTACTGCTTTTGAAATACTGAAGGCCTATACAGAAAGCCTTAGGCGCTATTTCGAAAATGAGGAAGGTAAAGAAGAGATCATCAACGACATTGAAAGCAGGATCGGTGAACTTTTCCAGGAGCGCTTAAAGAACGGAACTACCTGCATCACCGATGATGATGTAAATGCAATCATCCGCAGTATGGGCCGGCCGGAGGATTTCGAAACAGAGGAAACAATGGCAGGAGCGTCAGAAAGAACACAACAAACATCAGGAACATCAAATGCGGAAACGGCTGCGGCACCAGGTGCAACAGGAATGCATAGACGCTTATACAGGGATGAAAATGATAAAGTGCTCGGCGGGGTTTGTAGCGGCCTAGCAAATTATTTCGGCATAGATGTAGTTGTGGTTCGGATCATTTTTGTGATACTGGGTATTTCATTCGGATTCGGTATCATCACCTACCTGGTACTTTGGATCGCCGTACCAAGTACTGCAACAACAGTTATCGGAAGTGTAAGAAAAAAACTATACCGCGACAGTGATGACAAGATCATTGGGGGTGTGTGTAGCGGCATCGGCAACTATTTTGGTGTTAATGTGTGGATTCCACGGGTGTTGTTCTTATTACCTTTTTTAAGCTTTATATCAAGATGGGGCAATTGGGGCCATGGAGATTTTCCTGATTTTTTAAGGGTGGGATTTAGCCCTGGCGCTTTGATCGTGTATATCATTTTATGGCTGGTAATACCCGAAGCTTTTTCTACTACAGAAAAGCTGGAAATGAAAGGGGAAAAGGTGGATATGAATTCAATAAAAAATTCAGTAGTGGAAGAAATGAAAGGAGTGCAGCAACGTGCAGAAAAATTCACCAAAGAAGCCAAAACATTTGCGCAGGACAGAAGCAAAACATTTGGAGCAGAAGTGGGCGGAGTAGCAAGAAGAAGCGGCCGTTCACTTGGAGATATCATTGTATTGCTCTTTAAAATATTTGCTTATTTCATCCTCGGTTGTATTGGTTTTGCTTTCGTAGCGGGTTTATTTGCTTTTGGTATTGTATCAATCGGATTGTTTCCATTAAAAGATTTTGTTCTTACAGAAGGTTGGCAGAATATTTTCGCCTGGGGCACATTGATATTTTTTATTGCAGCTCCCATTATTGGCATCATTACCTGGATCGTTAGAAAGATTGCAAAAATTAAAAGTAACAGGAGAACCATGCGCCTGTCGTTTAGTGCACTTTGGCTCATCGGTTTGTTTTGTTTTATTTCTTTGATCGTTTCTGTTGGCCGTGATTTCAGATCAACCAATACCCTGAACGAGCAGGAAATCATCCTTACAAATCCTACTGTAAGCAAACTTGAGCTCACAACCATAGCGCCGGAGCAAAAGTTTTACCGCAGCAACTGGTTCCGGTTTGAGCCTTTCCAAAGCCTCGATGAGGATACTGCTATGGTACAAAATGTAAGTGTTCACATTGTAAAATCAATGAATGACAGCTTCAGGGTAACCATGCTGAAAATGGTAAACGGGCGTAGCAGGAGATATGCTGATACATTGGCCTCCCTCATCCAGTTTAATGCATCGCAAAGAGATTCATTAATAATTATCGACAGGGGAATAGCAATAACAAGAAAGGACAAGTTCCGCAATCAACATATCGTGATTACCGTGTACGTGCCAGTGGGAAAACAAATACGTATTAACAGGAACGTAGGCTGGGGCGGCGGGCGCATCAGTTTTGGTCCATGGGATAATGATGGATGGGATGTAGATTTCGAGGACCTCGAGCATGGCTGGGATGAAGATGTGGATTATATCATGAAAGCGGATGGATTGTATGACCTTAAAGGTAAACCCGCAGACGAATGGAAACATTCAGCAACAACCGGCGATAATGACAACGAAACGGACGACGAAAGAGAAAACCAAAAACGAAACCCAGACAGCAACGGAATTAACATGAATAACGGCAGCGGCTACAGGTACAATGATAAGCCAGCTACCCAGGGACAAGCGGATTCAACTTTAAAACAGAATTTAAAAAAAGAGCAGGATCAACTGCGTCAGAAAGATTCTACGAAAGAAAAAACAACAATTGGGGACAAGGCTTATAATCAACAGGACAGTCAAAATATTTCTTACAGCCTTCCCGCATATAATCCCATGTTGATAATGAATTAAACGCGTTTCAATAGTTGAGTTGAAGTAAATTGAAGCACAAAGGTCCCGTCTGTTCAGGCGGGATTCTTTTTTACAGTGTTTGTCAGACTGAGCTTGTCCAAAGCCGCGTAAATACTAAATTCGCCCTCTACAAGCTCAGCCTGGCAATAAATAATTTAAAAGATGAAAGACAATTTTTCCGCACAATCGGAACTTTATGCAAAGTACCGTCCTGTTTACCCACAGGAACTATTTGATTGTATTACCAGTTTTGTTACTGCAAAAAAACTGGTATGGGATTGCGGCACCGGAAATGGGCAAACAGCGGCAGCACTTTCAAAATATTTCGACAAAGTTTTTGCAACTGATATAAGTGAAAAACAAATTGAAAATGCTGTGCAGGAAAAAAATATTATTTATGCTTTAGAATCTGCAGAGCACAGTAGTCTTGCAAGTAACAGCGTGGACATGGTGACTATCTCACAAGCCTTGCATTGGTTTGACTTTGATAAATTTTATGACGAAGTAAAACGTGTTTCAAAACAGGAAGGCATCATTGCTGCATGGACATACAATCTTTTGCAGGTAGATAGCATCACCGATAAAATAATTAATCATTATCATTTTGAAACACTCAAAAAATATTGGGATAAGGAGCGTTCCCATGTGGATAATCACTATAGCGATATTCCCTTCCCCTTCAGGGCAATAGCTACACCCGATTTCTCCATTAAAGTAAATTGGAACCTGGCAGACCTGGAAGGATACCTGAACACCTGGAGCGCATTAAGAAATTTTATTTCAATAAATAATTTTAACCCGGTAGATGACCTGCTGGACCAGCTAAAAAAAAACTGGCCAGCCGGTGAACTGCGTCCTGTACAATTTCCTCTGACAATTAAAATGGGGTACGTGCACTGATTATTCGAATGTCAGGAGGAACTGTTGGAAGCCGTGCTTAAGCCGTAGTGCGCCTTCGACAAACTTAGTACCCCGGCCTGACATTAATAAATTTCTCCACTGATTTTGATTTACATTTGCAAACTAAAATTTTAAAAATGAAAAATACTCCCTTTACAGAAAAACACCTGGCGCTTGGTGCAAAGATGGCTGAGTTTGCAGGCTTCAATATGCCGATATCTTATACCGGCATCAATGAAGAACATGCGGCTGTGAGAAACAATGCAGGCGTTTTTGACGTGAGCCATATGGGGGAATTTATGATCAAGGGCCCGCAGGCACTCGACCTGATACAACGGGTAACTACAAACGACGCATCAAAACTTACTGCAGGAAAAGCGCAATACAGTTGCCTGCCAAATAAAGATGGGGGCATAGTTGATGACCTCCTGGTTTATTGTATCGAAGAACAAAATGTTTACATGCTGGTAGTAAATGCTGGCAATATTGATAAAGACTGGAAATGGATCAGTGAACAGAATATCAACAATGCAGAGATGGAAAACATTTCTGATAAAACCTGTTTACTTGCAATACAGGGTCCGCATGCAACAAGGATACTGCAGAAACTTACAGACATTGATATTTTGAATTTAAAATATTACACCTTTGAAAAAGGAAATTTTGCCGGTGTAGGTAATGTGCTGATCAGTGCAACAGGTTATACTGGTGCTGGTGGCGTAGAAATTTATTTTGAAGACAAGGACGATGCGGCGAATAAGATATGGGATGCCATATTTAGTGCAGGCGCTGCGATGGGAATTAAACCAATCGGCCTCGGTGCAAGAGACACGCTGCGTTTGGAAATGGGGTTTTGCCTTTATGGAAATGATATAGATGATACTACATCTCCGCTTGAGGCTGGACTGGGATGGATCACAAAATTTACAAAGGATTTTATTTCGAGGGAGATTTTTGAAAAGCAAAAGGCTGTTGGAATTAAAAAGAAGTTGGTTGGTTTTGAAATGATCGAAAAGGGAATCGCACGTCATGACTACGAGATCAAGGATTTTGATGGAGCAACCATTGGCAGGGTTACTTCGGGCACCCAATCACCAACGTTAGGTAAAGCGATTGGATTGGGATATGTGGATGCAAAATATGCAGCAATAGACAGCGAGATATTTATTAAGGTGCGTCACACTTTACTGAAAGCGAAAGTGGTGAAAATGCCTTTTGCTTAAACATTTAATCGTATTTCACAAAAGGAGTAAGGCCCCCTCTCCTTTTGGAGAGCGGGTTGGGGGTGAGGTAATAATTAAGCATGGCAAAAATACATTTAACCTGCCTGATAGATGCCCCGATAGAAAGGGTTTTTGATCTGAGCAGAAGTATAGAGCTGCACACAATATCAACCGGGAGATCAAAAGAAAAAGCAATTGCGGGTGTGATGAAAGGCTTGATAAACCTGAATGAATCTGTTACCTGGCAGGCAAAACATCTTTTCAAACAACGCAGCTTCACTTCTAAAATAGTTGCATTTGAAAGGCCTTTTTATTTTAAAGATGAAATGCAGGAAGGCGACTTTAAAAAATTTTCACATGACCATTTTTTTAAAGAGCTGGATGGGCAAACAGCAATGTCGGACAAACTAATGTTGGAATCACCCTATGGATTGCTCGGGAGAATGGTTACCCGTTTATTTTTAAAAAACTATATCGCAACATTTTTAATAGAACGAAACAAGGTTATAAAAGAATATGCCGAAACAGAAAAATGGAGAACGATCTTAACTGATAAAAATGGATAAAAAGAAACCTGAATTATATACCTGCCTGTCGCCGGCGCTTTTAAATTTATATGATATAAGCAACAGCATAGTTGTGATCATTGATATTTTGCGTGCTACTTCTACCATCGTAACCACGCTAAAAAACGGGGCCAAATCAATCATACCGGTAGACAGCGTGGCGGAATGTATTCGCATCGGTAAACAAATTGCAGCGATCACGGCAGGTGAAAGAGATGGAAAGATTGCAGAAGGATTGCAATATGGCAATTCTCCTTTTGAATACCCCGAATCATTTATTAACGGTAAGACATTGGTGCTTACAACAACCAACGGAACAAGGTTGTTACACATGGCGCTTGATAAAGGGGCTAAGGAGATCATCATTGGAGCATTCAGCAATCTCGATGTGATATGCAATTACCTTGTAAAAAAGAATAAACCCGTATTGCTTGCCTGTGCTGCATGGAAAGACAGGGTGAACATTGAAGACACATTATTCGCCGGCGCTGTTGTAAAAAAAGTGAAAGAACATTTTAATATTAATTGTGATACTTCGCAAATCGCTGAAACACTTTATTCCGATGCAGAGGATGATCTCTTTGAATTCATGAAAAACAAAGAAGCATCTCATTTCAAACGTTTGTCTTCATTTGGGTTGGAGAAAGATATTCAATTTTGTCTCACATCCAACACGGCCAATGTTTTACCAGTGTATACCGATGGTAAATTGATAAAGAAAGCAGGCATTAGTTAAATATTTCTGTAGAATACTCATAGCTGTCACTGCTTCTTCGAGCCTTTTGTCCGTGAAGTTCGCATAGATCCTCTGTAACTTTTATAATAATTAACCAATAAAACTGCCCAAACCTTTTTTAACCTCAGTTATTTTCCTTTACTTTTGCAAATTGCTCTTTTCTGAACCGGCATTCACCTACAGCAAAGCTTAGATGCAATTAATACAAATTATTAATTTTAAAAAAGGACCCTTAGTTTGGCATTACCACATATAATAAAGCACATCTATAATAATGGTACTGATGAAGTGATTCGCCGCGGAAAAAAAATTCACGCAATGGGTTTCGTTGAATTGGTTGAACACGACGAACTTATGGGAGGAATTGTGTTTCGTGTGAAAGATGATAGCTACAGCACTTTTTATAAAGTGTATATCCAAAAATACGCCGATGCGAAGCTGATGACATTGCGTTGTGGATGCCCCTATAACCTGGGGGATATTTGCAGGCATGAGGCCGCTGCATTGTTCCGCCTGCAGGATATGGTTGATAAGAATATGCTGGGCGGCACCAACATTCAATACAATCAATACCATACGGTTGCCAAGATGAAGCATATCGATCTTAAAACCATTAAGATGCTTTCATCACCGGCTATCTATGAGGAGGCTGAGAATATGTTGCGTACTGTGAAAGCTACTATTACTAAAGCAGAAGACGAAAGAGTTGAGGCAGAATTGATCTATAACGGACAAACATACCCGCTTGTTATTCAAAAAAATGAAGAACGAAATTTTGATACTTCCTGTCTATGCAGTGAAGCCCTGCATCCGCTTTGCGAACACAAAACCTTATTGTTCCTGCAGTTGTTGAATTCGTTCGGGCCCCATTATTTTGAGACCATCCGCAACTGGGATAAAGAAAAAAATAAATTATTACAGATCTACGGGTATAGTTTAAAAGATGATATCGAAGGCAAATTTGAATTTACTTATAAAGACGGAAAGCCGTTTTTAAAACTGCTTGATACCAATATTAAAAGAGTAGCTGCCGGCTCAACATCACAAGGATCAACGTCAGCGATGAGGCCCGCTATCTCTTTAATGTCAACACCACCGGTTTCCGAAGAAATTGTTGAGGAAGCACCGGCACTAAAAAAACTGGGAGTCGTTTTCAATTTCAATGCGAAAACATATCCTGGATTTTTGGTTGAAGCAATACAAGGGGATGTTGATGAAGCGTCTAAAAAATTTATAAGCAAGATTGAAGCGCTTGATCTTACAAAATTTGTAAATACAGACCTGTTTAGCGAAGATGATAAACATTTATTCCAGCAGGTTAGGAAATTGCAGGATACAGAAATAAATAAATACCTGAACCGCAACTCGCCCTTTAGCGGCATATGGGAAAATATCATTCACAACGATGGTGATGATCTGCCAGAAGAAACTAAGTCTTTGATTACAGAATATCTTCAACCCAAACTCAAAAAAGTTTTCGAAGAGCAACGGCAAAATAATTTTATTTTTCATTTACCGGAAAGCAAAACCCTGAAAACGGCAAACCTGGCGGAGATCGAATTGAGTGATCATTTTATTGCACCTATATTTAAAGTGATAGCAGTGAATGATCATTTTGAAATTGCATGCATGTTGAAATTAAACGGCGAAATAGTTCCGTTTAGTAAAAATGAATGCAACAGCAGCCTGGTTTTTTTATATGAAAATGTATTATACATCTGGCAAAAGGCAGAAGACGTTTTACAGGCAGAAAAATTTAGCAAGGATGGCAATATCAAACTCAGCAAAACCAACTGGGCAGAGAAAATGCAAAAGGTAATTCTTCCATTAACCAGAGAATACCAGGTAGAATTCGATAAAAGCCTTATCAAAGAAATAAAAAGCGGCGTACCAGATGTAAAATTACAATTACTGGAAAAAGGCGATTACTTAGTTTTTCAACCCATATTTACTTACCAGGGATTTGATACAAAATCCTCTGATAAATTAACGATCACCATACCTGATGGCGATAAGATTCTTATCATTCACCGCAACAAAGAAGCTGAAGAGGCATTTGTAAGTAAACTGGAAAGCCTTCATTCCATGTTTGTTACACAGGCAGAAACCAACAGCCTTGTACTGCGTGGTGCAGATGTGCTGCGTAACAACTGGTTCTTTCTTTTTGTTGATGCAATGAAAGAAATGAAAGTGCCTGTGTATGGGTTTGAAGCGTTGAAAAACTTCCGTTTCAATACAGCACGCCCCAATACGCATATACATGTAAGCAGTGGATTGGATTGGTTTGATGCAAAGGTTGAAATTGAATTTGGCGAGCAGCGGGTAGGCATTTCAGATATTAAAAAAGCATTGGCGGGCAAACAATCTTTTGTTCAACTTGGCGATGGCACACTCGGTATCTTACCGGATGAATGGTTGAAGCGCTATGCACTGTTGTTTAAAGTGGGTGATGGCAAGAGCGATAAGCTTCGCTTGTCAAGATACCACATGAGCGTGATCGATGAATTGTATGAGAATCGCGATGAAACAGAATTAAGCTTTGCACTCGATGAAAAATTTGAGAGACTCAGGGAATTTAAAAATATTCCGGAGATAGCCCCACCGGAGACATTGCAGCCTATCTTAAGGCCCTACCAGGTGGCTGGTTACCAATGGCTCGGCTACCTAAACGACGTTGGTTGGGGTGGTATCCTTGCTGATGATATGGGTTTGGGTAAAACCGTGCAGGCACTCACCATGCTCGATCATTATAAAACAACAAACAATGGATTGAAAGCGATTGTTGTTTGCCCCACGACTTTGATTTACAACTGGCAGAACGAGGTTAAGAAGTTTACCCCCGAACTCACCTATCACATACATCATGGAAATGCACGCACAAGAGATGCTGAAGAACTGCAGAAGCATAACATCGTAATTACTACCTACGGCACTTTGCGCAGTGATATACATATGTTGCTGAAAATATTTTTTGACTATGTGATATTGGATGAAAGCCAGGCAATAAAAAATCCTTCCTCGAAAGTAACCAAGGCTGCATCTTTGCTTACTGCAAAAAATCGTTTGTGCATGAGCGGTACACCTTTGCAGAATAATACATTCGACATTTTTGCCCAAATGAATTTCTTAAACCCAGGCCTGCTTGGCAGCATGGAGTTTTTTAGAAATGAATTTGCAACGCCCATTGATAAATTTGGCGAGCAGGAACAAAAAGAACATCTCCGTAAATTATTATATCCATTCATTCTTCGCAGAACAAAAGAACAGGTTGCAAAAGACCTGCCTGAGAAAACAGAGACCATCCTGTTTTGTGAAATGGAAAAAGAACAGCGTAAAATTTATGAAGCATACCGGAACAGCTATCGGGATAAAATCCTTGGCACCATCGATCAGCAAGGCATCGATAAGTCGCAACTAACCATTTTACAAGGCCTCATGAAACTTCGCCAGATCTGTGATAGCCCTTTTATATTGAATGAAGAAGATAAATATCCAAATCATTCTATTAAGCTTGATGAACTTTCAAGAGAGATCGAAGAAAATATTGGAGAACACAAAGCACTTATTTTCTCACAGTTCCTGGGAATGCTTGCGTTGATAAAAGCAAAACTTACTGAACAAAATATCCAATTTGAATATTTTGATGGAAGCACTTCTCCGACTGACAGGGAAAAAGCCATTCAAAATTTTCAAAACAATGATGAATGCAGGGTGTTCCTGATCTCATTGAAAGCCGGAGGTGTTGGGTTGAACCTTACTGCTGCGGATTATGTTTATATCGTTGACCCATGGTGGAACCCTGCTGTTGAACAACAGGCGATTGACCGTACCCACCGTATCGGGCAAACGAAAAATATTTTTGCATACAGAATGATATGTATCGATACCATTGAAGATAAGATTCTGCAACTGCAGGAGAAGAAAAAATCGCTGGCAAAAGAACTCATTGCAGATGATAGTAGCTTTGTAAAGGCGTTGAGTAAGTCAGATGTGGAATACCTATTCAGTTAATAGTAATTGAAGTTTCTTTTCTTGTTCCTGCTCTTGAATCTTAATGTTCAATAATCAACGCTCAATACTCAATGTTTAGTGAAATAAACTGGGATGCCTTTCTCCGATGAGTATTGAATATTTTATACAGGCTTCCATTTTAAAAGACCTTCCTTACAAAGCAAAATTCCCTTCATTGAAGGGAATTAAAGCATTTTGAGGTAAGCTGCTAGTTTAGGACGTTATGAAATTCTTTAGGCGTTCAAACTCCCGGTTGTTGTTGGAGAAGAACAAGCTGCTGAAGGCGGCCGAAATGGCCTTTACTACAGATGACATAACAGTTAAGTTTTGAGGTTCATTTCTTTTCATAAAATTTGGATTTAAACGGTATTTCAAAAGTACAAACTCATACAATCCGCATCAAGAGTGCTTTTGCTGAATTAATGAGATAGTAATTTCCGCACTAAAACCGCTATTTCACCATCGGCGTTTTCCAATTTCTGCGAAAACGTTGGCCCTTTTTGTAATATTTTATCGGGTACACTTCCGGGTTTTGACGGAGTTTACTAATGAAATTCTTCAGCATCTGTACGACAGGATGTGTGTGAGAAGTTTGGTTTCTGCTGTTCATAATTGTGATTTATCAGGATTACAAAAGGTAAAACGTGGGCTTATGGTAAATATTGTCTATTTATCGTTTGGGTAGGCTCTTATTATAAATTTTGTTTTCATTCCCCGCGCCCATCGTTATTAGGTTTAGTTAAACTCAGATGAGATGATTTAACCTACCTGTGTTAGATTATCAAATGCTATGCAATATCTGCATATGGTCACTCTGCGATGATAAATTTAACAGCACGGTGGCAATAGGATGTTTCCTATTGCGATTGGATCCATGCAGGAACCATCAAAAAAGAAAGGCAATCCTCGAATGATGATAAAGACCTTATTCGCCGGAGCAAAATGTATATTTAAATAGATTAGTATTTGATATGATAACTGTAATTTAGTTTGTGATTGAGTTCATGGGTTTAAAGTGAGGCCCATACTCAAATTTCATAAAACCAACATTAAATGAATCGTTTATGAGAAAAGGATCCCTGCTCCTCAGCTCCCTGCTGCTTTCACTTTGCATGATAGCCCAGGAAAAACCCATTGCCTTTAAAGGAGCACTCATCTATACTATCGCCGGCCCTCCCATTGAAAATGGCGTATTGGTCATTCATAAAGGTAAGATCGTAACGGTTGGTGCTGCGCAAACAGCAATACCTGCCGATGCAGAAATCAGGGATGTTACCGGGAAGATAATAATGCCTGGCCTCGTGGATACCCATTCACATTTGGGAGACCCGGATGGGGCTGATGGGTCTTCACCACTAAGTCCCGAGTCAAGAGTATTAGATGCAGTTAACCCTACCAGTGATGGGTTTAAAAAAGCGCTTGCCGGAGGAATTACTACGATCAACATAATGCCCGGATCAGGGTTTTTAATGAGTGGTCAAACCATTTATGTAAAAATGCGGGAGGGAAGAAAAATTGAAGATCTTTTAATCACGAACGAAAAAGGATTGTATGGCGGCCTTAAAATGGCAAATGGTACCAACCCAATGCGGAGCCTTCCGGGTTTTCCAGCAACGAGGGCAAAAAGCGCAGCATTGGACAGGGAACTTTTTACAAAAGCTGTTGAATACAAAAAGAAAATTGAGAAAGCAGGAAAAGATTCATCTAAAATGCCCGAGAGAGACTTGCGTATGGAGCCCCTGGTTGAAGTACTCAATGGACAACGCATTGTACATTTCCATACGCATAGAGCAAACGATGTCTTGACTGTAATCAGGCTTGCAAAAGAGTTTGGTTTCAGGGTTGTACTTCATCATGTTTCTGAAGGATGGAAAGTTGCAGGGGAAATTGCAAAGTCAGGATTTCCATGTTCGATCATTTCAATAGATGTGCCTGGCGGAAAATTAGAAGCCATGAATGTGTCATTGCTTACAGGAGGCGCATTGGTAAAAGCAGGTGTGCTTGTTGGGTTTCATACAGATGACTGGATCACAGATTCAAGGTTGTTTTTAAGATCTGCTGCTTTAATGGTAAGAGAAGGAATGCCAAAAGAGAAAGCAATGGAAGCCTTAACGATCAACGGCGCAAAAATGCTTGATCTTGCCAGCCGCGTTGGATCTCTGGAAAAAGGAAAAGATGCAGATCTTATCATTTTATCAGGAGATCCGTTTAGCATCTACACTAAACTTGAACAAACCTGGGTGGAAGGAATTAAACGGTGGGATATTAGTATTCCTGCGGATAAAGCATTTCTTACAGGAGGATTTGGAGTTTATGCTCCCGATAGGTCGCAGGTGCATGATGATGGAGAAGATGCAGATGAAGTACAGTAAGCTATTAGCTATGAGCGTCGAGCTTGTTTATGCTAACGCAAAATACTAAAGTAAACAAATAGCTAATAGCTTAAAGCTTGCAGCTTTCTAAAAATAATAAGCAATGAAAAAAACATTCTTTTATATAGCAGTATTTATAGTTGCACCCTTTTTTTCGAAGGCGCAAATAGCTGTTAAGGCAGGAACAATTTACACCGTTTCGGGTACGGCTGTACGTAATGGAGTTGTTTTGATAAAAAATGGAAAGATACAAAGCGTTGGAACCGCAGCCTCGATTACAATTCCTGCTGAATATAAAATTTATGAAGCAAAAGTGGTAACACCGGGACTGGTTGATGCCCGTACACTTGTTGGGCTTTCCGGATCGCTCAACATTCCTACCGACCAGGATCAGCTTGAAAAATCAAGCCCTATTCAACCCGATCTACGTGCTATTGATGCTTATAATCCTGAAGAGCCATTGGTAAGAGTGCTGAGGGAAAATGGAGTAACCACCATCCACACCGGCCATGGTATTGGCGCACTTGTGAGCGGGCAAACCATGATCGCTAAAACTAAAGTCGGCACAGTAGAAACGGTAACCATTCAACCATTGTGTATGTTGGCAATGACGATTGGCCCTTCTGTAACAAGCAACTTTGCGTCTCCGGGTACAAGGGCAAAACAAATGGCTATGATTCGCACAGAATTAATAAAAGCACAGGCTTATCTCAAAAAACAAAATGATAAGGATACCAGCAAGCGACCTGCAACAGATTTAAAACTGGATATACTTGGTAAATTATTAAGAGGAGAAATAAAAGCGCTCATTACAGCAAACAGCACGAATGATATTATGAATGCCATCAGGTTATCGAAAGAGTTCAATTTAAAACTCGTGATTGATGGTGGCGCTGAAGGATATCGCATCATCGATGAAATAAAGGCATCAAAAGCAGAACTGATTTTACACGCAACCATGGCCCGCAATGATGCTGACCTGATAAACATGACCCGCGAAAGCGCAGCTATACTAACTGCGGCGGGCATCAGCGTTAGTATTGAAAGTGGTTACGAATCCTATGTTCCCAAAACAAGATTAATACTTTCAGAAGCAGCAATTGCTGTAGCTAACGGATTGTCTTTTGAAGAAGCGCTTAAATGTATTACAATCAATCCCGCTAAATTACTGGGCATTGACAATCGGGTTGGCAGCATAGAAACAGGAAAAGATGCTGATCTTGTTTTGTATGATGGTGACCCATTTGAGTATTTAACAAAACTGTGCGCTGTGATAATTGATGGAGAGATAGTGGTTGATAAATGTAAGTAGGTTGATCTCTTAGGATTAGAATTATTCAGCCGGAGTTTTCACAATTGAATTTTTTGCAGTTAATACATTCAGCCTTTGTTCGGTATGAAACGGATGACCCGAAAAACCAAAAAAACAAAAGCAACATCACTTTGCGCTTTATTTTTTTTGTTGAGAACATCTTCCTGGTTTTCTATACAGAAACGCCTCCAGATTATTGACATGTTGATTTAAGCTTCAGCTTTGCTTTCGTATTGTTTAAGGTTATGGCCAGTTTATTTTTAGCAATCAGTGGGCGATTTCTTAGAAAAAACCGCAAATTTGCATTATGAAAAAACTCACCTCATTCTTATTAGGCGCATTTGTTATCATAAATGCTTTTGCACAGGAGCCCCAATTTTCCTGGGGCCAGATGAAATCTAAAACAGGTCCGTTTACCCAAACACAAATAATAGGTTATGAAAAGGATGGCTTTTTTATTGTGAACAAGCGCGAGCCTGATATGACCGAAAGCCAATCTATCATACGTTCTGCATTTTCTCCGGTTGTAACGGCTGAATTTTTTAATGCTGAAGGCGATAGGAATTTTTCAAAGGACATTAGCACAGGGCGATCAGACGATTATGTGGATGTTATATATTTTGATCATACACTGTATATGATCTCTGCATTGTTTACCAAAGCAACAGGTAAAAATGTATTAACCGCAAAAGCAATCAACGATGATGGTAGCATGGAAGAGCCAGTTGAAATTGGCGTTTTACCTTCAGAAAAAATGGGCACCCGTGGTTTGTTTTATGTGGCGGTTTCTCCCGATGGTTCTAAATTATTGGTTCTCTCGCAACCTGAATATGTAAAAGATCAGAATGAAAAGATCAAGCTTACTTTACTGGAAAAGAATTTTAAAAAGGTATGGGAAACAGAACAAACCTTTTCTTACGGCTGGTCAAGAACAATGGACAACCGGCCTTATGTAAACAATAACGGTACCGCCTATATTTTAAAAATGATCAGTGTAAAAGGGGCTGATGATAGCTGGTCTATTTTTTCTTCAACAGGAAAAGATTTAAAGGAATTTAAAATTGCAATGGATGGCGGAAAGAAAATCGCATCTGTTGTACAGGCATTTTCTTCAGAAGGGGATTTCACCATTGCTGGTTATTATAAAAACGGTGGTGGAAAGGTGCGCTTAACTTTCGGTGATAAAGTGGATGGCAGTTTTTTATATCGTGTTGATGCCGCCGGGCAACAATCAAAAATTGCAGCTGTAAACCCATTTGCAAAACGTGATGATATGCTTGCAAGAAATATTGTATTTCATGAGAACACAACTATGTTGTTGGGTGAGAAATATGTGGTAACTGATCGTGCTGCTGCCAGAAGTTCGTCTGCGCCCCAAACAAACGAAACGATGTTCGCCCGGGATTATTCATGCAATGGAATGGATATCATCGTTGATGGTTTTGATGCATCGGGCAAGCCAATGTACAATACAAGCATAGATAAAAACAACAATTCAAAAAATGACCAGGGTTATTGGGTTTCTTATTTTGCAGCCATCGTAAAAGGAAAGTTGCAAATCGTATTCATGGATAATTTATCAAGATATGACGGAAAGAAAATCTCAATCAATACACCGAATATCATCGTTTATACAAGCATGGACCCAACCACGGGTAAAGCCGAAAAGCCACAACCGGTTTTAAAACCCGGCCCCGTAGGAGGTAAGGAAGGAGACAGCTATTTGAGGCCAGATGCTTTTTTAAAAATGGATGAAAATAAATTCATAATTCGTGCGGAGAATGGAACTGGTTATAGGATGGGGATGATGGCGTTTTGATGGGTTAGGAAACAGAGTTCCTTTATAAATATTTTAAAGTTGGAGGCCGCAAATTGTGTCCTCCAATTTAATTTTTAAGTTGCCAACGAAAGTTAAAGATTGCAACATGAGATCATAAAAACTGAGCCTGTTTTCATTAGTAGTGATGAAGTGATTGTTATTGGCAAATAACTTTTGAAGAATAACATTTAACTCTTGCGAAGCAAGGCTAACTGCGAAAGATTATTTAGTCTACCCTTGATTTAAAACCCCGATTTGAACTATTGAGTTCCTACATTTGGTCTTCGATCGTAGCAGGAGACAAAATTCAGTATAGGATTAATTATAACATATATTTTTCGTCAAACTCAATTCCATTTTCACTCAACAACCGCTTATACTCATCATAAAACTTTTCTTTCTTGTGATGTGCTTTTTGTTTTTTGATATAGTTGATGATCATATCTCTTTCTCTTATTGAATAAGTAAATGCCCCATACCCATCCTGCCATCCCTCAAATGCTGGAAACTTTCCAGTTTCATTCATCCATATACTGCTTGCAACTTTGATATCTTTTACATAATCAGCAAGACAAATGGTTGGATGAAGGTCACTCATGATGTGAATATGATCTTCAATGCCATTAATGCGATAAAGCTTACACTTTTTATTTTCGATGATGCCCCAGATGTACCTGTAGAGATCGTCATCATATTGAGGATTGATGGTTGGCTTGCGGTACTTTGTACCAAACACGATTTGATAATAAATTTGACGATAAGTTCCCATGGCATTTCTTTCACACAAGATAGGGATCGAGTAAGACTGGATGCTGGTGGTTTCCACAGTTTGTTTTGTTGTTTTCCCTGCTGCCTTATACCCGGGACTGTGTCCGGGGTTACTGATGCTTCAAGTCCTTCGGATTTGGTGGAAGAGATTATAGCTGAAGAAGCATACAAAGAAAGTCCGAAGGACTTTAACTATACCTAACTCCCGACCTGGTCGGTGGGTACTCACCTAATTACTATGACACGCAACCCCGAAGGGGTTGAACAATTTCATCATTGCCATTTCACCATATCAAGCTTCATCAAAGGCTATCATACTATCATTATTAACATGACAACTGTATAGTTGAGAACATCGGAGCTATCATTATAGTCAACAGACTTATTCCAAGTTATACTCATTATTTTATTAATAAAGCTTCATCCTTCTTCAGCTCCCTATCCAGCACAAAAGTTCCGAACGGCAATAACGAAGCAAGAAATGCCAAACCAAACCAGCCGAAACTTTTATTCAAACTATTTTTAGTTTCCCAGGCAAGTAATACAAATGCAATGAACAAAAAGCCATGGATATAGCCCACAATTTTTACGCCCATAGGCATGTCCGCAAAATATTTTAACGGCATGGCAATACCCAGTAAAACCAGAAAGGAAATTCCTTCAGCAATTGCAATTTTTCTAAACCAGTTGAGTGTTTTAATTCCTTTCATTATAAATTGGATTACATGATTTTTGTTATAGCTAGATGTAAAACAGAAAAGAACATTCGGTGCATGAGGACACGAACCCATGCGAATGATTGATTCATATAAATTTCTCGCCCGGCCCAACGAACGAACCCCTTAAACATTTTAAACCTCTTAAACTTTTACAACCTTACTCAATAATCAATCACCTGCTCCTCCATCACCGGCAATTCCCTCCATTCATATTGTTGGTTACGTAACTGCGGTTCGAAGCCCGCGGCTTTTATCGATTCCTGTATCGTGATACTGGTAAAACGGTGAGGAGCACCCGCAGCACTTACCAC
This sequence comes from Ferruginibacter sp., assembly GCA_039921685.1. Classification (GTDB taxonomy): domain Bacteria; phylum Bacteroidota; class Bacteroidia; order Chitinophagales; family Chitinophagaceae; genus Ferruginibacter. The sequence continues at coordinate 473 of JBDSBG010000106.1, read as the reverse complement.
ATTTTCTTCGATCATGATACTTCCAAAGTCATTGGCACCGGCATTCAAACAAAGTTGTGCAACCTGTTTTCCTACGGTGAGCCAGCTAGCCTGGATGTTTTTTACATTCGGCAGCATAATCCGGCTGAGAGCAATCATACGAATATATTCTTCAGGTGTGGTTAAGTTATGTACACCGCGGATTTTAGCAAGTAAAGTATCTGCATCCTGGAAGGTCCATGGAATGAATGCAAGAAAGCCCTTTGCGTCGGCGGGTTTGCGGCTTTGTACTTCCCTGATTTTTACAAGGTGTTCAAACCTTTCCTGCAAGGTTTCAACATGGCCAAACATCATGGTGGCAGATGTTGTGATATTTAACTTATGCGCCTCATGCATGATATCCAACCATTCCTGCGCACCGCATTTTCCTTTGCTGATCAATCGCCTAACCCTGTCCGTTAGTATTTCAGCTCCCGCCCCTGGAAGGCTATCCA
>JBDSBG010000105.1:0-10882 GCA_039921685.1 Ferruginibacter sp. | reverse complement strand
TGTATGGCATCGCCGTTAAATTTTCTCCATAGCATAAAAAGTAGTTTTTTAAATTTACGAAAAAAATGGCAAAGCTCATATTACTAAATAGTCAATACTCTTGTAAATGTGGAAATGTGGAAAGTTGTGAGCTATGAGCTATGAGCTATGAGCTATGAGCTATGAGCTATGAGCTATGAGCTATGAGAATTAAAGAATGCAAATTCGTGTAATTCGTGTAATTCGTGTTTCAAAATTCATCAAATAAAAAAAGGGGCCAACCCCTAACGTTGACCCCTAACTTACACATGAATCTACCTTACTGTTTTATAATTCTTTCTGTTTGTCTTTGATTGTCGCTGGATATTAGGTCGATGATGTATAAGCCCGCTGAACGGTTATTTATATTGATGTTATTAATTCCTTTTCTTCCATTTCCTTTTGATAATAACCTGCCGTTAGCATCGAATAACCTGTATTGATAATCTTCAGATGCTGTAACGCTGATATCATTCCTGACTAATGTAGACAAGGTAAACATGTTTGCTCTCCATGTAATTCTCAATGAAATAACATTTGAATAAGTTGTCTGGTTGAGAAGCGAAGTAACTTTTATCCTGTAGTACAATATGCTTGCATTGGTTGGCGTGTAACTAAACGTATTTGCTGTTGGAGATATTGTTGTTAGTTCTTTAAAATCTACAGCATCTTCAGAAAATTCAATAACCTGGCTTTTTATCGCTTCGTCAGAAACTGTATTCCAGTCGAGGTTATGCTTTTTCTTAAAGGTATTACCGGTAAGGGTTACACTATGAATTGGCAATGGCCCTGTAATACCTGTTAGCTTATACGAGCCAAGGCTTCCGTAGTTACTGGTATTAAGATTGCCGGTACCATCTACAACCAGGTAATATATTCCTGCATTCAAAATGGTATCAATGTTTACGCTCATTTTATTTTGGGGATCGAATATACCTACCAGTGTTTGAGCCTCATTGTAAATTGAAATCTTAATATCAAGATTTGCACCATCGTTATTACTGATTGCGTAAGGATTTGCATCAAGGTGAAAATTTCCAGTTGATGTCATCGTAAATCTAAAAGCATCTTTATCTGTACTCGTAGAGATAAGCCCGTCCACTATCATACCATTGCTGTTCAATGAATAAGTATTCCTGTTCATTGTTTCTAAAAAATCATCTGCACGATAAGTAAAGCCATTTTGAGAAGTGATGATGGTTAAATTATCCTGCACGTTTGCGCAACCGTAAGGTGTGGGGCCATCATTCCATCCAGTCATATTTCTATAATAGCTGTTACCCATTACCGGTGCCCAGCCAGTTTCTCCGGTACCCATTCCTGAGTTGTATGTTTCGGTAAGGTTGCAACTGGCATCATAAGATGATTGGTGCGAAAGTCCTACTGTATGGCCGCTTTCATGCGAACAACATTCAGCAATATATTTTGGACTATTGGGCCCAAGCCTGTCGGTAAATACAAAAGCCGGTGTGTCGTCGCCCCAGGTAAAAGAACCGATATAAGATATTCCACCAACACCGGGCCTCCAGGCACTTGTGGGTGTTACAATTACCCTGATCCTTTGCGCAAGAGGAGCGGCTAAAAATACAGTTGAATCTGTTGTGATATTTACATTGAACGGCCTGTAATCTTCTGATACACGATTATAGATTTCAGTGATTTGCGCATTTGTAAGCGGAGCGGCTGCACAAAAAAGTGGAGCGCCTCCGTTCCAGCCGGCACTAACAACTGTCTGTCCGTCAAAATCAAGGAAGATGGTTGCTGATGCAGAAGGAAAACTGTTCAATTTGGGCAGGCTATATACCTGCGCAGAACTTAATGCGAAAATGAGTAATAGGGTAAGGGTACAGTTTTTCATTTTAGGTAAGGTTTAATACGGCATGGGCCCGTAAATATTGGATATTATTTTAGGGATTTATTTTCTTAGTTGAAACTACAGTCCTGCAATATATTTTTTGTTTCAAATTTTACAATACTGTAACTATCATCTACATCTTTTTTTATCACATAACCGTCAGCGATAGCCGGATTAATGATACGGCCCGAATATGAAACGGTTTTGTCTTTATTTATCATTGCAGATAACTGGAATATTGCATTTCCAAAAGATGCTGACCTGATCATTACAGACTGCAGGTTATCATACTTTTTTAAATTACTTAATACAGTTCCTTTAAAATGAAAATCGTTAGAGAAAGCAACAATTACTTCTTCCCCTTCATTTGCATTAATAATATTCTGTAAAATGTTTTTAGATAACTGTATTTTCTCGGGGAAAGCGGCAAATACTTTAGGTTTCGCCTGGTCAGATCTTTGAGCGAAGGTTGCGGCTGTTGTTAGGCAAAGCAGCAAGCTAAAAAGCGTTTTCAAGGTTTTCATGGTTTCAGATTTAAGGTATTGGGATTACTCTTAAAGAAACGCATGCGTAACAAACTTATTATCTAAGATTGTTTTTTCGTAAAAAAATATTTGATGATTCGTAGATGTACTAAGCATTAATACTGGCCGGTAGCGAGCATAACCAGTGTACAGGCTTCTTCTGTTTTGATGCCCTTTTGTTTAGCCATTCTTTCAAGCTCGCTGTTTTCTGTACCTGGATTAAAGATGATCCTTTTGGGATTTAGCGAAAGTATATAATCATAGTAATTCTTTTGATTTTGTGGATTCAGGTATAAGGTCACTGTGTCGATACCATCCTCGGTTTTCTTTTCAGTTGAAATTTCAATTCCATGAACCTTTCCTTTTTGTTTCCCAATGGCAACAACAGGATGAGCATGGGAAAGCAGCTTTTGGACGGCCAGATAACTATACCGTTGTGGGTTTTCAGAAGCGCCCAGTACCAATGTTTTTTTAGATGCCATAATAGTTTAATTTAAAAATCTTTCTTTTAATGCAAGTGTGGGGATCATACATTCTTGTCTTTTACCAAACCATCTGTAGCGGTTATGGGCAATAAGTTTGTACCCCGCATCCCTAATAAAGCGGGGTACAATAATAAAGCCATACAGCAATTTTATCATGCCATTTAATTCTTTGGCTACTTTAAGTGCTGCTGTTGATCTTGTATATGCTTTATTATTTTGTATCAGCACAAATGAATTGAGATCATTAAGTGGCAGGTTGTGTTTAGCTAATAATTGCTGCCCATTTTCCCCCTGTAAGGATGCAAATTTGAAGGTTGCCTTCGTATCATGTTTGATCACGTATTGCACCGAGCTGTTGCATAAATTGCATACGCCATCAAATAGCAGGATGGATTGGGTTGACATAGGCTGCAAATTAGTTCAAAGGGGATTATTCTGAACTATTCTGAAAATATCTTCCGCAGGTCGAAAACGATTGGTTGATCTCGTATGTTTTATTATTTCAATGTTTCTAAATATCCAGTAATATTGGTTATGAATAATACAATAAACACGAAGGCAAAAAGGATGAATAGCGTATTCATGAATACCTCCCCGATCTTGAAAATTGGTTTTCGTGGAATTTCATACATAGGATAATAAGCAAATTGGGTAATTACTTTACCCGTCCAATATGCAGCGATTAATCCCGTTAGTGCAACCGCGAGGCCTGTTTGGTTTTTTAATTCTTCTGTAAAGATGAATGTGATGAGCCCGAAAGAAAAATTCAAACCCTGTATGTACCTGCCATAAGTTTTTGCTATTTCCTGGTTCAGCGGTTTTAATTTTTTAATATCATTATACCAATCAAATACAACGTGCCTGATGTAGGGATAAATAAGCGCCGTGAATACCTGTCCACATGCCGCAACGATAATGAGCCAGTTTGGAATATTTATTTTCATTTTACCAGGATATTATTAAGTGCAAGATCAATTGTTGGATATTTGAAACGATATGCCTCTGTCATTAATTTTTCAGGTATCACCCAGCGGCTTTTTAAGATCAATTCTGTTTCTGTTCGAATGATCACTGCTCCGATTTTAAGCAACCATGCCGGGGCTGGCAATCCAATGCTTACATGCATTATTTTTCTGAGTGTTTTCATCAAGGCATCATTACTCACAGGGTTAGGTGCCGAGCAATTGTACACGCCGGTTAATTTTTCATTTGATTGAATGAAACAGATGACATTGAAAAGATCTTCGATATGGATCCAACTAAACATTTGTGTTCCCTTTCCCTGTTTTCCCCCAAGCCCAAAACGAACAAGGTTGAGAAGTGGTTTCATTACACCCCCATTCTTTCCCAATACAATTGCCATCCTTAAAGCAACCTGTCTTGTATGAGGCAAACTAAAGCCGAAGAATGCTGTTTCCCATGCCTTTGCAATACCTACAGAGAATCCAGTACCTATCTCTCCCAGTGCTTCTGTCATAGGCCTGTCTTCGGCATGGCGATATATTGTAGCCGTGCTTGAGTTTATCCAGAGTTGCGGTGGGTGGGTACACTTTAAAATTGCATCGCCTAATTTTTTTGTTGTTGCAGTTCTTGATAAAAGTATTTCCTTTTTGTTTTTTTCATTGTACCGGCAGTCCACCGATTTTCCGGCGAGGTTGATCAGCATTTCGGCATTTTCCAATGCATTGATCAAACCATTGCTGTCATCCCATTGAACATGCTGGTTATCTCTTGAGATGATCAATACTTCATAACCCATTTTTTGAAACTGTGTTGTCAGATAGTTTCCAATAAATCCTGTTCCACCTGCAATAACGATTTTCTTTTTCATGTATAAATAAATTAAGCTTGCTCAGCAACAATGTGTTTTGTATGGGTGATCGCTCTTTTTCGAAGCCTGAAAAATATATAAAGATTCATAAAATGCATGGCACCCAATATCAGTATTATCAGCCCGATCTTGATGCTGAGCATTTCTATCATATCCCTGGCATTGACAATATTGCCTGTAATTTCCAGTGTATAAACTGCGTAGCCCAAATTAATAAGATAAAAGCCGACAAGCAATAAATTATTTACGCTATCCGCCAGTAGGGTATTTCCATGAAAAATATCTACGAGAAATACTTTGCCATTTTTAAAAAGCGTTTTGGCCACCCAGATAGTTAAGCAAACTGATATGGCTAAATAAAGGGTGTAAGTGATGATGATCTGGTTCATAAAATTTGTTTTAAGAGTTATTGAAATAAAATTTATTTAAGTAAATAGAGAGGTCGTTTCATTTTTACATGTACTTCCTTATAACATAGCCATATATAGTAAGCTGCCATGAAAGGTGAGATGAATAGAAGGACGATGGATGACCCAACTGGAAGCGTAACAAGACTTAGCCCCGTGATCCAGTGATAAATTCGCCTTGGGCTTTTTGCGGCATTGAACCAGCCCTTATATGCATGCACGATCATGCTGGTAAGTTGCCAGCCGCCAAGTATTAAGTAGGATACTATTAAATGCCCAAAACCACCCAGCACGCACCATACTGATAGTACTATGAAAAGAGTGATGCTACCCCACAGGTCAATTAATTTTAGCTTTTTCATATTGTATATTTTAAATTTTCAGAAAAATATGAAAGTTTGAATTCTAAAAAATCCCGTCTTTAAACGGGATATAAAAACTTATTTAAACATTTTCAGGATGCTTCCGGTAAACCAGTTTTCTTCTGCTTTAATGGTTGCATCAAGCATTTTGTCGGCGGTCATCCCCAATTTTTTAATACTTGCAATCATTTCTACAAACTGTTTTGTTTCCCGCTCTTTTTTATCGCCATCTACATTTTCAAGTTGCGATAATAATTTCAACATGGGATCCAGTTCCCGTTTCTTTCTTTCCTTGATGATCAGCGTGGCTACCTTCCAGATATCTTTTTCAGCGCTGAAATATTCCCTGCGTTCGCCCGTCACAATGATTCGCTCAACGAGGCTCCAGCTTATCAGTTCGCGAATATTCATGTTTACATTCCCCCGGCTGATGCTTAATTGTTCCATGATCTCGTCCTGGGTAATGGGGTCAGGGCTTATGAGCAGCAATGCATGTATCTGCGCCATGGTGCGGTTGATGCCCCAATGGGTCCCGAATGCTCCCCAACTACCGATGAATTGTTTTTTAGCGTCTGATAACTTCATTGTTTTTATTTATGCCATAAAATTAACTGCTATTTCTGAACTTTCAAAATATATTGAAAATTAATTTCCGGTAATTACAAATGTAATGGGTTGTACCCGGTAAGCATTTACATTTTTTCCATTTTGAAAAGCCGGTTCCCAATCAGGCATTTCATATAAAACACGCAATGACTCTTCGTCAAGCACATATTCAACTGACTTTCTTAAAAAAAAGTCGGAACCCTTCCCATTTTTATTTATCATGAATGCTACCAGTATTTTTCCCCCTGCAACAGAATTTACAGATACATTGGGATCTAATTTCTGGGTTAAATATTTTCTCCAGGCTTTTTCTCCTCCTTTGTACATGGCTTCTTTTTCATCAGCATATTTGGTGCTGTCCTTGTTTTTTTTTACAGTATCCGGGTCAATAGTTTGAACCAATGCTCCATCTTCGTATATGTCTTCCCGTATAACCTTAAATGTATCATTATAATGATACCAGCTTTTTGCTCTTTTATTGTTACTATAGTACCCAAGTAATATCAGGTTGCCATTGGAGTCATAAATAAGGTTTCTTCCTTCAAGTACCGTGAGACTGGAGTCACTGTATGTCTGCACACTTTGTAAAGGAGCGTGAAGTTTGTAATTCAATCTTTCAAAGCCTCCTCCCGGTATCTTTTTTATAAGGATAAAAAATCTCATTTGCTTTATGTCTTCGGTGATTTTATTGCTACTGTCCACATATACAATGTTCACAATCTCCTGTGCTGAGATATTTGATAGGAGCAGAATGCAGATGATTGTTTGAAATATTTTCTTCATGATTAAATTGCGCTGTTTTTAGTTTCGGAGCCAGAATTAAGCATTTGTTGTTTGGATCTTGCTGTTCCCTTCCCGTACTTAATCATCCCCGGTTCTCACCAAATAAAAAAAGTGCCAGATCGCCCTAACACTTTTAATAAATTTATTTCAGTTGGTTATACCAGCATGGTGACCGGATTTTCCATAAACTTCTTCAGGGTTTGTAAGAAAGCTGCACCTACCGCACCATCTACACTGCGATGGTCGCAGCTTAGTGTAACCTTCATCACGTTGGTAACATCAAAAGATGTTCCTTTTCGAATAACTACTTCTTTGATCTTCCCTACAGCCAATATGCAACTGTCTGGAGGATTAATGATGGCAGTAAAATCTTCAATATCCATCATACCCAGGTTTGAAATAGTAAATGTATTTCCGCTGAATTCTACAGGCTGTAATTTTTTATCCTTTGCTTTTTGATACAACTGTTTTGCATCTGCAGCGATTTGAGATAAGGTTTTTTGATCGGCAAACTTTATTACGGGAACGATCAAACCTTCCGGTAACGCCAACGCAGAACCGATATGAATATGATGATTCTGGCGTATAAAATCCCCCATCCAGCTACTGTTCACTGCGGGGTGAAGCCGAAGTGACATTGCACATGCTTTGATCAACAGATCATTGAAAGAAATTTTAACAGGGCTTACATCATTCATTGCGTTGCGGGCAGTGATGGCATTGTCCATGTTAAGTTCTATGGTAAGGTAAAAATGCGGGGCACTGAACATACTTTCGCCCAGGCGACGTGCAATGACGCTACGCATCTGCGTTAGTGGAATATCGGTGTGGCCTTCCTGGCCGGTATTTGCAAATGCTACAAGAGCAGGGGCAGGTTTGGCAGAACTTCCGACAGGGGCGGAATCCGCTGCCTGGCTGGAGGCTGTGGTGGGTTGATAACTATCAACATCTTTTTTAGTGACGCGACCGTTATCGCCACTGCCATTGATTTTAGCGAGATCAATTCCTTTTTCTTCTGCAAGTTTTTTTGCAAGGGGAGAAGCTTTTATTCTATCAGTATTTCCCGTTTCTTGTTTCTCGTTACTCGTTGTTTGTTGCTCGTTTTTTGATTCTTCTTGTTTTGGAGACTGTGCCTGACCTGCAGAATTCGTATTTGCAGCAGATTTTTCAGCAGCAACATAGGCTGCCACATCTGTACCCGGCTTCCCAACGATCGCAATGATCTGGTTTATTTTTGCTGCTTTGCCAGCTTCAACGCCAATATACAGCAGCGTGCCTTCTTCGTAACCCACAACTTCCATCGTTGCCTTATCTGTTTCAACATCTGCCAATACATCATCGGCTTTTACAGCATCGCCTACTTTTTTATTCCAGGAAACGATTTTTCCTTCTGTCATGGTATCACTCAACAAGGGCATGCGGATTTCTTTTGCGCCAGCAGGTAAGGAAACCGTTTCTCGTTTCTCGTTTCTCGTTGGTTCGTTGCTCGTTGGTTCGTTGCTGGTTGGTTCGTTTTTCGTTGGTTCGTTGCCGGTTGGTTCGGTAACATTTGCAGGTTTTTCGCTTTGTGGTGATTTTTCCGCTGTTGCGGTTTTGCTTCCATTACCTGCGGCATCCAGTGCAGCCTTATAATCTTCACCGGCCTTGCCCACTACGGCAAGCACCCCATCTACTTTTGCAGCACTGCCTGCCTCCACGCCAATATAAAGCAGTGTTCCCTCATTGTAACTTTCCAGTTCCATGGTTGCCTTGTCTGTTTCCACTTCAGCCAATACATCTCCGGCTTTCACTTTGTCACCCACTTTTTTATTCCACGACACGATTTTCCCTTCTGCCATTGTATCACTTAGCCTGGGCATGCGTATTACTTCTGCCATAACGTATTTCTTTTTTGTAAAATTTAAAGCCTGAAATTAAGTTAAAAAAGCTAAATACAGCTGCAAGCTACAAGCTATTAGCTACGAGCTAGGACTATCAGCTTGTGGCTTGCAGCTTATAGCTTACAGCTTGTCAATCGAGTTCCAACCTTAACCGGTTTCTCAATTCTTCAATGTAGGGATATTGTTTAGCAAGAAGTAAATATTGTTGCCTCCTGTTTAATGGCTTTTCGGCTGTGTCTTCAGCGATTTCCGATTCAATAATTTTTACAGTGTACTTAATGAACCTGTTGTTAAAATATTTTTGAAGATCGATGATCAGGTTTGAGCGTTCAGCTTCAATAAACTTTTGCTGAATATTGCTTTCTGTGATGATATCAAAAGAATTTTCATCGATGATCTGCAGTTTCGCATTTTTAAAATTGGTTACTGCAGAATGATTCTTTTTTGTTGCCAGTGTTTCTATGAAAGCATTCCAGGCGATTTCAAGATTTTCCAGGGTTAACGGTTTTGCCTGGTTGCCTTTACTATTCTGGCTGGCCATCTGTTCACGGATCTTTGCAAGGGAACCGAATTTGGGAGAGGTAGTTTCTGGTTTCTGGTTTGTGGGTTCTGGTTTCTGGTCTCTCGTTTCTGGTTTCTCGTTTTGCGTTTCGTCTTTTTCTTTCGCAACTGTTTGCTGAGTGGAGATTATTTTATTTTTAATTCCATCCGATTTTTTTTCTCCTTCAATAATAAGTGAAGCCTTTTTCCCGATTCCCGGTTCCCGATTCCCGATTCCCGCCTGCTTTATTTTTATTATCGGCAAGGCCCTGAAAGCAACTGCCTTTGCTGACTCAGTTACTTTTTTTTTATCAAGGCCATCGTCGCTGCCAATCAATTGTACAGCCTGTTGCAGGTATGTAAGCTTGATCAATATCAGTTCAATGTGTAATCTTTTGTTGCGGGCCTGTTTGTAGTTGATGATCGCTTCATTCAAAATATTCAAAGATGCGATCAGCCAGGAAGTAGCAACCTGTTGCGCCGATTGTAAATATTTTTGTTTGAAATCATCGGCTACTTCAAGTAACACAGCGGCTTTTGGATCCTTGCTCACCAATAAATTCCTGGTAAATTCTGCAAAGCCCTCGAGGAATGTGTCCCCTTCAAAGCCTTTTTGATTGATCTCATCAAACAACAGCATTGCATCTGCCAACTGTTGCTGCTGCATGTGGCCAAGCATTTTGAAATAATAATCTTCATCAAGGATATTAAGATGCTCTAATGTATTTGAATACGTTAAATGGCCGCCGGTGAAACTAACGATCTTATCCAGGATACTCAGCGAGTCACGCATACATCCTTCGCTCTTCTGTGCGATTATGTGCAATGCGGCTTTCTCGGCTTCGATTTTTTCTTTGCCACAAATTTCCTGCAGGTGTTCGATGGTATCGTTGATGGTTATACGCTTAAAATCGAAAATCTGGCAACGGCTTAATATCGTTGGAAGTATCTTGTGTTTTTCTGTAGTTGCCAAAATGAATATGGCATAAGGAGGAGGTTCTTCCAGTGTTTTTAAATATGCATTGAAGGCCGAAGCACTGAGCATATGAACCTCATCCACGATATATACTTTGTATTTACCGGCCTGTGGTGCAAAGCGAACCTGTTCTACCAGGGACCTGATATCATCCACCGAGTTATTGCTAGCAGCATCAAGTTCGTGTATGTTTAAAGAACTGCCGTTGTCAAAAGTTACGCAGCTATTACAGGTATTGCAGGCTTCACCATCTTTTGTTCTGTTCTCGCAATTAATTGTTTTTGCGAGTATCCGGGCGCAGGTTGTTTTACCAACACCTCGTGGCCCGCAAAATAGGAATGCATGAGCAAGCTGGTTGTTGTTGATCGCATTTTTTAATGTAGTAGTTATGTGTGACTGCCCAACCACCGTGCTAAAATTCTGTGGCCTGTATTTGCGGGCGGAAACAATAAATTTATCATCCATAGGTCAATGAGTGAATAGGTGAAGGGAAAATTCAAAATTCAAAATTCAAAATTCAAAATTCAAAATTCAAAATTCAAAATTCAAAATTCAAAATTCAAAATTCAAAATTCAAAATTCAAAATTCAAAATTCAAAATTCAAAATTCAAAAT
>JBDSBG010000104.1:0-13246 GCA_039921685.1 Ferruginibacter sp. | reverse complement strand
CCATCGGGGTTATTGTAATTTTTATAACGGGTAAGGATACCATCTCCGCCTCCAAATCCACCATCCCTGTAATTTATAAAATCATCACTGGACGGATCTCTTTGGGCATTTTGAACAGCCACTGAATTGGCACCAAGGTTATTCGAAAGATTAGATAAATATCCTGCACGCACATTTACTTCCGCTGTATCGCTTAAACCATCAAAACCAACATCCTGGTACAACCTGTCTTCGGGTGCATTATTAAATGCATTGGTAACCTGTATTGGGTTGCGGGGCACTCTTCCCCAGATGGTTGGGTCTTCCTGCGAAGGCACATTAGGTGTATTTAAACCATTTTCATAAAACCTTCTGCCGTCTTTCAACACATCCTCAGAAACACTACCAAGATTAAAATATAATTTACCTCCTTCAGACAAACTTGCGTTGGGGTTCTGCGGAGAATTGATAAATGGATCCTGCATCCAGAATTCTATAAACTCGATGTTTGCGGTTTCAAAATCTGTTTGGTCAATGCTGCGCATTAAACCACCAAATTTTTTCTTGCGTTCGTCTGCATTGAAGAATTTCCCATTGGCATCTAATTTTGCTCCATTGCTGTTGTCTTCATAGTTGTAAGGGCCTTTGTCCTGGGGATAATAAGCAAGGTCAAATGTTATGAGCTGGCTTTCACCAAAACCGGTGGTCTTTTGCGGGAAAATTTCTTTTTGGTATACCTGCCTCACCCTTGGATCGCTTAAAAGGTCACGATCGGTTATCGGGTTATTTGAACCTTCAACCTGCTGCAGTGTTTGTTCTATCTGGTACCAGGCGATCTTAGCCCTGTTCTTTCCGTATGCAAGACTGTTGCTTGAATCAGCTTCCGGAAACAGCGGTGCAGTAGGGTTGGTTCCCAACGGATCCACTGCCCCTTTCGGGACAGATGCCAATGCCCAGCTAATAATAGGAAAACGAAGATCGATACCTGACTGGCTGCCTTCGAAATCATCTATATATACAACACCGTTTTTTCCCCTTCCTATCTGTGGCGCATGGCCTGGTTTAAGGATGGCTCCTTCCGCATATACGTTAACGGTAGATGGCGCTGTTGTTGAATAAAAGGGAAGCTTATCCAATATTTTCGTAAGCCTTGGGAGATCCTTCTTATAATTAATATCAAGCCCATACATGGTATTGCGGATCGGATCCTCATTGTAATTCACTTTTGTAAAGAATGGCCTTTCACCCAACCTTACAAGCGTTCCGCCCACTGACAATTGAGTTTTGGCAGTGTTTTTTACCTGGTAATCCAGCCTTAATCCAAGATAGTTTCGTTGCTGCAAACCAAACGATGCATTGTTCTCAAAATTCACCTGCACGGGTAAACCTGCATTCAAAATTGCCTGGTTCGTCATTTTGATGGTTCCAAGATCGTAGTTAATATCATAGTCAACCCCTTCTATCAGAGTACGTCCACCTGCGGTAACGGTGACTGATCCTTTCGGTATATTATAACCTATACTGATATCCGAAGATCCGGATGTTTTGGCTGTGCCTTTCAGGAGGAACCTGTTGAGCCCGGGAAATTGCTGCGCAACTGCCTTGATAGAATCATACAAGGCATAATACAAAGTGTCTTTTATGGTAGGCAAATTCGGATCGGTATAGATAGACCTTGCAAGGTCACGCCCAAATGGTTCTAACACGGGAAATATAACCCTGCTGTATTGCGAGTTCACGGTGAAACCTTCTACATAATCAAATACACCATCCGGCTGGGGATCAAGCTGGCTATTCAACCTGTCGAGATTTATCAGCGAAATAATTGGTGTTCCGAGGTTTTGGTTTCCGTAAGGCACATATCTTTTATCCCCAAGGCCTGCTTGTTGATAAAGCACATCCAGTTTAAAATCAGTGGGGGTTAAAACACCATAACCAATGGTGTAGACATTCTTCATCATCAGCTGCCAAATTGGAAGGCTGGTACGCTGGGAAGTGGCTTTTAATAATTTCAAAATTAATACCGCCTGTGTTGCCGATGTGGTATCTGGCGGAACGTCTTGCGAAAATTCTCCCACCTGGAATATCTTCCCGTTATATGAATACTGGTATGCAACACCAAGCACTTCATCCGTTTGCAAGGGTTGGCTAAGAGAAAGTGTACCAACCTGCGGGTTATAATTATATTGGGTGGAATCTAATTTGCGGGCAAATGTCTTTTCAAAATCCTGCACGGGAGTTAACCCAATTTGTAGCAGGTTGGCATATACAAATGCGGGATTACGTGCGTTACCAAAATTTAGTATGCGGTCGTAAAGGCTGTTTGTCCGGTTTGATGGCAATTCGCTGCTATTAAGCACCTGTACAATGGAAGCCGGAAGGTATGGATGTGTTTCCGCAAGATCTGCCACGCCAACAACATCCCTTGTTTCAGTGGTGGTACCATTTTTATTGGTTACCCATACTTCCATTCGTAATATCTGCACCGGTGCAGTAATAGCAGGTAAGTTTGACATTACCTTGTTATAGTTGTTTTTAAAATACTGGCCCACGAGAAAATGGCGGTTCTCTTCGTATTCATCTGCCTTGATCTCGAAAGGTGTTGCAGCTGCGCCACCCTGCAGGTTTACACTTTGTCTTTGTGATTTTTGATTTGCAAGTACTCCGCTGATAAATAATTTACCAAACTGCAAGGTTGTTTTTAAACCGAAAAGTTGTTGGGCGCCTGGTATTAAAGTTCCTCTTGAAGGAAAGGATACATTACCTGCCTCAAAGCGTTTTAATATTTCATCGTCTTTTCCGGAGTAATCAAGTTTTAGTTGATTATCAAGATCAAAAGTTGCCTGCGTATTATAATTGATTGGGAATTTTAATTTATCACCAATGCTTGCATTTACATTTAGTTGGGCATTCATATTAAAATCGAGTCCACCATTTTTCCTGGCTCTTTCAGGTAAAGTAGGATTATCAATTTTTTGTCCCTGGTAGCCCGCGGTTATGTCAACGTTTCCCTGTGGTTGGATATCAATCTTGCCATTTCCAAATAAGCGGTTGAAGAGATTGTCGGTTAATTTTAAACGCGGTTTTAAAAGTTGGCCCCTGTTTAAGATCGCTGTTGTATTCCCACGGTCACGGAAATATTGCTCCTCCGCCTGTTTATTTTTATAATCCCAGTATTCCTGGAATGTATAAGTTGTTGGATTGCGATAATAATGTGTTCCAATTTTCTGATAGATAGTGTAGGTGCGGGAAATGGGATCGTAAACAACGGAATCTTTTATGTTTGCCGGGTTCTGTAAGTCGTATATGCTGGGATTAGCCCCGGAAATATAATCGCTGCGGGTATCCTGTATCGGATAATGCAAGCCAGCCGGGTTGGAAGTATCCCCTCCATTTTGTGCGAATGAAGAAAATGCGCTGCCCGTGATAAGCAGTGTTATGAAAATACAGTATCCTGATATTCTAAGAAGACGGAGTTTAATAAGCAACATTCAGTAAATCGATTAAGGTAGTATTTTCTCAAATGGCTTTCAGCGCTTTTTTAATTAATGCTTCTAAATTAGAAATATCAGGTTCTGAACGGATTATTTTTAGAATTGATTGCTCAGCTTGTAACCTTGAAATACCGAGTGCAGTTAGTGCTGTTAACGCGTCATGCTCTAAAGTATTGCCCTTCAAATATACATTTCCTGCCGAAACTGGCTGTTTATTTATTTTATCCTTTAATTCAAGCACCAACCTCTCAGCAGTTTTTTTTCCTATCCCTTTGACACTTTCCAGCAATTTTACGTTGCCCTGGAAAATGGCCCTGTTCACTTCATCAGGTTTTATGGAAGACAGCATCATGCGTGCAGTAGCTGCACCAACACCCGAAACACTGATCAATAAAAGAAAAATCTCTTTCTCCTCCTTATCAAAAAAGCCATATAAAATATGACCGTCCTCTTTTACCTGTAACCAGGTAAATAATTTACCGTCGTTTAAATGTTGGATTGCAGCAAAGGTATTCAAACTAATATTTACTTCGTATCCAACACCATTCACATCAAGATAAACCTGCGCCGGACTTTTATAAGTAAATTTTCCCTGCAAGTATGCATACATAGTTTCCCAATCAGTGAGTAGCGAAAATAAGGATAATTTATTAGCTATCAACTGAAAAAAAACGGGAACATTTTTTCCGTTATTTTTGAACTCCTGAATAACCCAATAAATTAATATAAAGAATTGTTCATGCAAAAACTTACTGCTGCGATTACCGGTGTTGGTGGATATGTTCCCGAATATAAACTTACAAATCAGATACTGGAAACAATGGTGGACACCACTGACGAATGGATCAAGTCGAGAACCGGTGTTGAAGAAAGGCGAATTTTAAAAGGAGAAGGACTTGGCAGCAGTGATATGGCGGTAGAAGCTGTAAACGAACTATGTAAAAAAACAGGTACGTCGCCTGCAGACATAGATTGTTTGATCTGTGCCACGGTAACACCAGACATGGTTTTTCCTGCCACGGCAAATATAATCTGCGATAAAGCAGGGATGACAAATGCGTTTAGTTTTGACGTTGGAGCTGCCTGTTCCGGTTTTCTATATGCCCTTACAACCGGTGCCACATTAATAGAAAGCGGCAGGTATAAAAAAGTGATCGTTGTTGGCGTTGATAAAATGAGCAGCATCATTGATTACAGTGACCGGGCGACCTGCATTATTTTTGGAGACGGTGCCGGTGCAGTTTTACTGGAAGTGGCGAATGAGGAAAATGGTGTGATGGATAGTATTTTAAGAAGCGATGGTACCGGCCGTCAATACCTGCACATGAAAGCAGGCGGATCGGTGAAACCTTCCACAGTAGAAACAGTGCTGGCAAAAGAACATTATGTGTACCAGGAAGGCCAGGCTGTTTTCAAATTTGCGGTAAAAGGAATGGCAGATGTGAGTTATGAATTAATGCAGCGTAATAATCTGACTGCAGATGATATCGCATGGCTGGTACCTCACCAGGCCAACCTCAGGATCATAGATGCTACGGCAAAGCGGATGAATTTACCGAAGGAAAAAGTAATGATCAACATTCAGAAATTTGGAAATACAACTGCAGCAACAATTCCATTATGTTTATGGGAATGGGAGAGTCAATTAAAAAAGGGGGATAATATTGTGTTGGCTGCATTTGGTGGCGGATTTACCTGGGGTGCCACGCTGGTGAAATGGGCGTATAACAGTTGACAATGGAGAATTGATAACATTTTACCAGAATAAGCTGCACTTCGAATTACCAATTATCAATTGTCAATTATACATTGTCAATTATTAAGTAAATTTGGTAAATGACATGTTTATCTATGCAAAAAGTTTTACCTATAATCCTAATGAGTTTTATTTTTTCCTTACCCGGACAGGCACAGTTTACCAGGTACATAATAAAGTTTAAAGACAAAGGCACAAATCCTTTTTCTCTTGACAATCCTATACAATACCTCAGTCAACGGTCTTTGGATAGGAGAGCAAGGTATAATATTCCCATTGACAGTTCTGACCTTCCTGTTACCCCCAGGTACATTGACAGCCTACGGTTAGCGGGCAACGTTACCATACTCACTATTTCCAAATGGCTGAACCAGGTTGCAATACAAACAACAGATGTCTTGGCTTTGAGCAAAATAAATAATTTTTCTTTTGTTGAAAGTACTTCGGGAATTGCAGCCAGGGGAAGCGGCTATAACTCTATTAATAATAGGCGGGGCCTGGATTGGGATAGCAGGATCATGATGAAATCACCCATCGATCCCGCTTCGCGGCTGATGTTTGATCTCGTCAATGGCCTTACGATTGAATCTCCCGGAGGTGAACAATCACAAACCCAAACTTATGCTTCAAGGCTAACCAGCGATTTTTATGATTATGGCCAATCCTCCGCACAGGTAAAGATCCACAATGGAGATTTTTTACACAATCACGGGTTTCGTGGCAATGGTATGCAGATGGCAATACTCGACGCAGGTTTTTATCATTACTTAAGCCTGCCCACATTCGACAGTGTAAGAAATAACAACCAGGTTTTAGGCACATGGGATTTTGTTGCCAATGAGCTAACTGTTGATGAAGATAATTATCATGGCATGCAGTGCTTCAGCACCATTGCTGCGAATATGCCCGCAACTTTTGTGGGCACTGCACCAAAAACTTCTTTTTATTTATTCCGAACAGAAGATGTTGGCAGCGAGTACCCGATCGAAGAACAAAACTGGGCTGCCGGTATGGAGCGTGCAGATAGCTTAGGAGTGGATATAACATCAACATCGTTGGGCTATTCTAAGTTTGATAACCCACTATTGGATCATAGTTATGCAGACATGGACGGCAACACAACAATAAGTTCGAGGGCATCTGATATGGCTTCAAAAAAAGGGATGCTCGTTGTTACAGCTGCCGGAAATGAAGGAAACAATAGCTGGCATTTTTTAATTGCCCCTTCTGATGCTGATAGCGCTTTGTCTGTTGGGGCTGTTGATATAGCGGGCAATGTGGCTGGCTTTAGCAGTTATGGCCCCAGCAGTGACGGGCAAATAAAACCGTCAGTCGCAGCAGTAGGCGCCGCTGCAGTTGTTGCCAATATAAATAATGGCCAGCCGACTTTTAATAATGGAACTTCTTTCGCTTGCCCGAATATGGCAGGGATCACAACATGCTTGTGGCAGGCCTTCCCTGAAGTGAATAATATGGGCATTATTGCTGCACTTGAAGCGTCGGCAAACAGGGCTGATAATCCTGATGACCGGACCGGCTATGGCATCCCCGACGGAAAGAAAGCATTCGTTATCCTGCAAAAACTATTATACACAAAACTCGCTTCCTTTGAAGATTGCAGTGCACTAATACAATTTTCTTTGAAAACGGATAATACCATGACGATCGATGTTGAAAGAAAACTTATTGGTGAAACAAATTTCACCCTGCTTCCCGGGAGCTTGCACAACAGCGAAAGTTATGGTCTGCATCAATTTTCTTTTACAGATAATATCTCAGGCTTATCATTGGGGAATATACAATACAGGCTGAAAGTAACCATTGCAAGCGACACTGCTTTTTATCTTGATACAACAAATTTAAATTATACTCAAAGCTGCCAGCCGCCAACAGAAAACTCAATCGCAATTGGCCCGAATCCTTTTTCAAATAGTTTTAATATTATTATTGGAAGGGTTGAAGAATCGAAGATTGAAGTGGTTGTGCATAATGCAGCAGGCCAAAGGATTTACAGGAATGGTTTCCTTCAACAAGCAGGAAAGCAAACCTGGATCATACCGATGCAGGCTATGAACAGCGGAGTTTATTTCGTTACGGTTTATATTGACGGTAAGAAAGAACTGACAAAAAAGATTCTGAAGCAGCCATAGGAAAACGGATAACTGCATTTATAAGCTAAGTACCGCCACAAACATCGTATCGGCTTTCATATTATAGCCTCTTAGATATTCCATTTGCAATACCTGCAGGTGGAATTTTTCTTTTATATATTCAACCACCACTTCATTTTCTTCTTTGAATACCGAACAGGTGATATAGAAAAAGAAACCGCCTGCTGCCAAATGAGGAAGCGCATTTGAAATGATCTTTTTTTGCCTTTCTGCATAAACAGCAATTGAATTTTTATCAAAATTAAACAGCTGCTCCGGCGTCCGGCTCCAGGTGCCACTGCCAGTACAAGGTGCATCACAAAGAATGATTGAAAAAGTCTCGTCACCCGAAAGGGAACTTCTTTTTGAAAGATCGGTAACAAATTTTCTATAAATATTTATACCGGCATGTTCTAATCTTTTAACAAGGTTCGCTAATATATTCTCTCGTATATCCGACACGGTTAGTTTCAGGTTGCCTTTCAAAATATCAAACATTAAAATTGACTTTCCACCACTTGCTGCACAGCAATCCCAGGCTGAAATTTTGCTGTTAACCGGAAAATATGCCGGGTTTTGTTTAATAAAATCCAATACCAACTGGGAATTATAATCCTGTATCACCGCTTCTTTATTGATGTCCAAAACATTGTCCAACGAAGTATTGTTGGTAAATTTTAAGCAATCTTCAGTCAATGGTTCGAAAGATAAAGGGGCATTGTTGAGTTTTTCGATTACCTGCCTTTTTTTTCCAGGCCTCAGGCGAAGGAACAGGTCTGGCTGATTTAAAAAAGAAATCGCAAAGGCGCTATTGTCAATATTATTTCCCGTTTCGTGCTGAAAGGGAAAGATAGCGGCAGGATCAATGCCTGATAAAGCTAATTTTTCATCAATTGTAAGATTGACCTGCCCGTTCCAATGCGGACGCAGCAGAGCCAAAACCTCATTGCTTTTATTTTCAGCAAGGAACAGGCCGGCCAGTATTCTTTCTTCGGCAGGTTCATTTTTTAACGCTGCACCAAGCCTGAAATAATTATAACACAGTGAAGCGATCGTCTTCCGGTCGCGGGAGCCGTATTTTTTTTGAGCACTGAAAAAGTTTTTTAAATGATAAGAAAGCGGCTTACCGTTATCGTAAGACTCAATGATCTTTATTGCGGATGATATGTAAGAGTGGAAACGGCTCATGGTTGGTGGATGCGGGGTACGGGATGCGGGGTACGAGATGCGGGGTACGGGATGCGGGTACGAGATGCGGGATGCGAGATACGAGATTTGGGATCACGAATCCCGAAGCTCGTATCCCGTATCCCGATTTACAAATCCAACAACGCATCCACCGGATCCTTTCCGAGTAACAATAATGCAGGATTTTCCAATAGCTGTTTTACCATTACAAGGAAACCGACAGATTCCCGTCCATCAATGATACGATGGTCGTAACTCAATGCAACATACATCATTGGTTTTATTACTACCTGGCCATTCACTGCCATTGGCCTTTCTACAATATTGTGCATTCCAAGAATGGCGCTTTGCGGAATATTAATGATCGGGGTGCTCATCATCGAGCCGAATATGCCGCCATTGGTGATGGTGAAGGTTCCACCCGTCATTTCTTCAATGGTAAGCTTATTGTTCTTCGCTTTGGTAGCAAGGTCAACTACTGCTGCCTCGATCTCCGCCATGCTCAGGCTCTCTGCGTTTCTTATAACCGGAACCACCAGCCCTTTGGGTGCACTAACGGCAATGGATATATCACAAAAATCATGATAAAGAATATTTTCACCGTCGATATAAGCATTCACGGATTTGAACTGCTGCAGGGCATAGCAGCAAGCCTTCGTAAAAAAGCTCATAAAGCCAAGGTTTACTCCGTGCTGCTCTTTAAATTTATCCTTGTATTTTTTTCTCGTTTCCATGATCGCACTCATATCCACTTCATTAAAAGTGGTGAGCATCGCAGTGGTATTCTTTGCTTCAACAAGACGACGGCTGATGGTCTTTCGCAGGTTGCTCATTTTTTCCGGCCTTTCATTCCTGTTGAACAATTCCGTGCCTGGTTTACGGCCGGGATTGCTCAAAGCCTCCAGTACGTCCTGCTTTATTATTTTGCCATTGCTTCCGGATGGCGTAATATTCTTACTATCAACTTTTTTATCCGCGATGATCGCTGCTGCAACCGGAGTGGCTTTTACATCTGGAACAGGAGCAGCGGCAGCCTTTTCCTTCTTGGGAGCGGGTTCAGCAACTGCTGCAGGTTTAACTGCTTCTTTTTCCTTTTGTTCAGGCGCAGCTTTTTCTTTTTGTTCAGGCGTAGCGGCCTCTGCCGGTTTTGCGGCGTCTGTATCAATGCTACAAACCAGGTCGCCGATGGCAAGTGTATCCCCTTCTTTGGCAACATGTTTAATAATTCCAGCCTTTTCAGCATTGATCTCAAAAGTGGCTTTTTCGCTCTCAAGCTCAGCAATCACTTCGTCCCTGTCGGCCCATGCGCCATCAGCTTTAAGCCATTTCACCAATGTAACTTCACTGATACTTTCTCCAACTGTAGGTACTTTTATGTCTATAGCCATTTATAAAAGAAGATTTGTTTGCAAATTTCGGGAAAAAATAAGAGAATAAAATTCATTTACACTCAAATCAACCTCACTTTTTTTGAAAATCACCTTTATAGGTGATGTATTTTACCAATATTTCTATTATCTTTATTGGCATTAAAGGTTGGTGTGACAAAGTTCCACTTTACTTTTTACCAATCCAATCCTTCCAAATACTAACTGGCTGGCAAAAAAGTTTTTACTTCCGCTTATTTTTATAAGATGTACATTTATTTGTACTAATCGTTTTATGCAATAACATACCCAATAAAAGTTTCTTTATGATAAACAAATTACTCAGCTTTTTCTTAGTGCAACTGATGATTGGCTTAGGAGCAAATGCCCAATTAAACATCAACAATGCCATTTTCACCATTGAAGCCGGTGCGGTTGTTACCGTGCAGGGAAACCTGAGCAGCAATGTCGATATTGGCGGTGCGGGCAAAATCCTGATGAAAGGATCAGCGTTGCAAACAGTGGATATGAATGGCTTCACAATTCCCAATTTCGAAGTTGATAACGCCAGCAATGTCAGCCTTATCGACAATGCAAAAATCGGCAACTCCCTTTTATTTAGTCATGGAAAGATCCAGTTGGGAGCCTATAATCTTACGCTATCGAATGTTACAACGATTGCAGGCCAGGGACTGGCACCAAGCAATTTTGTGGAAACAAACGGAACAGGTCAACTGCTCAAATCATTAACGGCCAATGTTACTTCAGTGGAATTACCAGTTGGTGTAGGAACTACATACCGGCCGGTATTTCTAACCACAACAGGTACTTATTCAAATGCCACAGTAGGTGTAAAGGCCTTGGCTATAGCTGATCCCAATAAACCTTCCATGATCACTGATTACCTGGGTACTCATTGGCCAATCACCAGGACGGGTATTACCGGTTCCGTAACAGTAAGCGGCCAATACAATACCTCGGATATCACCGGTACGGAAGCAAATTTGAGGGGCTATTTTTATAACGGCCTGAATTGGAGTTCAACAGGTGAAACCCATGATGCAGCTTTAAACAGGGTTGCTGTGCCGATCACAACGGCTTCGGGAGATGTTTATGGTATGGACAAATTTGTGTTTGTAAAAACAAAAGCGCTTTTACAAGGGCCATATGTTGCTGCAACAGGTCTTATGACGGATGGCTTAAGAACACCAGTGAATGCAATACCAACGTCTGATCCTTACAGAACAGCTCCATACAATTCATATTTCACACATGTTGCTAACACAGTTCCTGAAACTGCTGCTGCCAGTGTTTTTGCCAACCAGCCCATAGCGGACAACAATATAGTAGATTGGGTTTTTCTTGAATTAAGAACAAATGGCGTAAACCCCGGAGGTACAGTAGCTCAAACAAGGAGTGCTTTAATTACAAGAAGTGGAAATATCGTTGACGTGGATGGCATCAGCCCGGTAACTTTTAATAATGTTGCTAATGGGAGCTATACTGTCGCTGTGCGTCATCGCAATCATTTAGGATTGAGTGCTGACCCTGTAACTAACCAGGTTGCGGTTGCTGAACAAAAAACCACGGCTGCGTTACTTGATCTGAGTACAGCTACGGATGCACAACTCTTTGGAGCAGCAACTGCGTTTAGCCTTACCGGTGGTAAGAATTTATTATGGTCTGGTAACGTAAATGGCAATACAACTGTCAGGTACAATGGACCTTCCAATGATCGTGATTTTCTTTTAGCTTCAATCTTGCTCGGAAACCAGGGAACAATCCTGGGAACAGCTGCGGTACCGGTTTATAATATCGGCGACATCAATTTGAATGGAGTTGTAAGATTTAATGGGCCTGCCAATGACAGGGATTTCCTGCTGTCGACCGCTCTTGGCAGTAACCAGGCTACTATCAGAACACAAGCTTTACCAACTAACTAATAAATTTATCAATTCTCAACCGGATATTATGATACTTAGAAATACATTTTTCGCTCTTACAACAATGTTCGCTTTAAATGCGGTTGTATCTGCACAAACTTTCCAATCAACAATCAAAGCGGGTACACAGGCGAATTCGGTGAAGTCAACCATAAAACCCAATGGAAATTTAGATGGTCAGATATCATCTGTCCAGGTTTCATTTATGGTTTCTACCAGTGTGGGTGCCAGGCCAACTGCAAGCATTTTAAATAATCCCGTTACAGGATTAAATTATGCACAGTATGAGTCCACCGAAACATTGGCAGATGGTACGTATTATGTTTGGCAATTTGATGGTATTGGCGGAGCTACTGTGCCGGTTGTAAATTATACTTCAGGTGTGGAGTACGATTTGCTTGAGATAAAGTTTGACAACGGCACTATTACACCATCACAGGTGCGGCTTGCTCAACTGCCCAATGGCGGAACAGGCGGAACATCTCCTGGAAACTATAATTTTTACCTCGCTATGTCAGGTAATGACGTTACAAACCAGGTGAGCCAGTTTTATGGTGGCCTTTCAAGCAATGATGGCAATGGATATAGCGGCTATTCATGGGCGGCAGTAAATGGGATTGCTTTACCTGTAAAATTCACAGGATTTAATGTGGCGAAAGTAAGCAACAATGCTTTGCTTAACTGGTCAATTGAAAATGAATCCGCACTTACTGATCATTATGAAATAGAAAGAAGCCTTAACTCAACAAATTTCAGCAAGATCAATACAACCGTTGCAAGAAACAATGGTGCCTCTACCAACAACTACAACTATACGGATGTAAATTTATCTGCAATACGTTCCCAAGGCTACATTTATTATCGTGTTAAACAAGTTGACAAAGACGGTAAATTTGTTTACACCGATATTAAGTCAGTAAAAATTGCAGGAGCGGGATTCAGCGCAAGCGTTTATCCTAACCCGGTAGTAAGCAGTTCGGAAGTAAATATCAATCTTACTTCAGACGTAAAAATTAGTATATTACTGATAGATGCTGCTGGTAAAACCATTCAAACCTCTGCAATCAATGGCTTAAAGGGTCTTAATACTTACCCATTAAATATGACCAATGTTGCAAAAGGCACATACATGGTTAAGGTTATTGCTGGAACAGACATTCAGACGATCCCTGTTATAAAGAAATAACATCATTTTTATAAACACTAGGGCCGCAGATTTGCTTCTGCGGCTTTTTTTTGTTTCGATCTTCCATATTCGACGTATTAAAATCAATAACCCTTGGAGTGGCATACGTTGAAACTGGTACCTTATACCAATTAGATATTAATACTGGTCTGTCAGCCTGAGCTTGTCGAAGGTGATCTTCCT
>JBDSBG010000103.1:0-2560 GCA_039921685.1 Ferruginibacter sp. | reverse complement strand
GCCTGGATGCGCACCTGGCGGGTAAGCCTTTCCGTTGTTTCGATATTGTGGCTCACCACATCGGGAGCAGCATCAATGATCCGTTGTATATTTTCTTTCTCTGCCTTAAAATCGGGAATAAGTGTTTCGAGTGTTGTGTCCGGGTTTAAAGCATAAACAGCTTTAATGGTATTTTGCCAGATGATGCTTCCTCCGTCTTTAAGTTCGTCTCTGTCAACAGAAGTGATAACTGCGTGCTTCACCTTCATTAAATGAATGGCTTCGGCTACGCGTTGTGGTTCATCCCAGTCAACAGCATCGGGACGCCCGGTCGCCACAGCACAAAACCCGCAGCTTCTTGTGCAAATATTACCAAGAATCATGAAAGTCGCAGTACCAGCACCCCAGCATTCACCCATGTTCGGGCAGTTGCCGCTTTCGCAAATGGTGTGTAACTTATGGGTATCAACCAGGTTTCTTACATGCTTGTACTCTTCTCCTATCGGAAGTTTCACCCTGAGCCAGTTTGGCTTTTTCACCGCGGGCACCTGTGCTTCAGTTGTTCCACATGCCATCTTCTAAAATTATTTAATTGTGCAAAGATAAAAAGATATGATGTAAAAGGAAGCAATCAGTTAGAACTACCGTACTGGTTCGAAGGGACTAAAATTATTTTCGCTTTCCAAACATAAATGCTACATAAGCTGAAAAGAAAAATTGTTTTTCTTTATTATATGCCATTTGGGGAATTTTTTTGGAATAGTACTCACCCGTTACTCCAACTTCAAGCGCATTTACCATTTCATTGTATTTCCCAAAATCAAACCTGGCAGCAGTTTTTAAATACAGCCCCGGGGTAAATTTAAGTTGGTTCCACCCGGTGGAAATATTGGGCCCGCCGATAATGGGGCCGTTGATAAAAACACCTCCCGGGCCATTGATAGTATCGTTGGGATTGAACTTGATATAGCCAGTAGAATTTGCATCTTTTTGCACCTCCAGTAAATAAGGCCTCAACAAGCCAGCGACGAAACCGCCCCCAACATTCCCGGTTACACTTACACCATTTTTATTGCCCTTGTTACCCAGCAACAACTGTTTTTGTACGCCGAGTTTCACAGGATAAAAGAAATTTACCTTGCCATAAATGATGGGGCTGGTACTTCCATTAAAATCGTATGGATTTTGCTGCTTGGCTTCTTTAGGGTGTTTTCGTTCTGCTATATCCAGTTGAAAAAGCCAACCACTTTTTACTGACTGCGCCCTAAACATTTCAAAAAACAGCCCGTAGCCATCCGTTGTTAATTTAACCCCGAACACAGTATGTTTTTTATAGCTGATCACGCCTTCTTCTTCCTGTTTGGCAAAGGCTGCAATACGAAGTTTTTTTTCTTCTTTCCGGGAAACTTTGTTTGGTTTCGCTTCCTGGGCCAAACACGGAGCCATGATGGCAGCAGTTATGAAAAGCAAAAATATTTTCTTCATGTATCCTGTTTTCAAAAGTAAATTTAAGAAAAAATACTTGTTATACTTAACTTAGATTCAAATATAAAGGCTTCAGCTGCACCGTGTGGCATAATATCAAAAAAATAAAATATGACAGCATCAGTGGTTTACAAGGGTGATCTTCGTTGCGAATGCACGCATCTTCAAAGTGGCACTGTTACAGAAACAGATGCACCTACTGATAACCGGGGCAAGGGCGAACGATTCAGCCCTACCGATACACTTTGTGTTTCACTGGCGACCTGCATGATAACTACCATGGGCATTAGGGCAGGCGATATGAAAATTGACCTTAGCGGAACTACGATAGATGTTACCAAGCACATGCTCAGTGACCCACGAAGGGTTGGAAAGATTGAGGTGATTTTACACCTTCCCAATCTTCCCGAAGAAAAAGACAGGTTGCTTTTGCAAAAAATTGGGGATGGCTGCCCGGTGATGAGAAGTATTCACCCTGATCTACAGGTAGTCGCAGTATATAGATGGGGGGATTGAAATGCAGTATCTGAATGGGGCTGAGCATGGAAATAAAAGCAGGTTATGCCTAACTCCATCATCATCTTTTTATTTACGCACTAACATATTGCCAGCCATATTTATTCATGAACAGTTCAATCTCTTCTTCAAAAGTCTTTTTATCATGATGTTCTTCCTGATTCCTGATATATCTCCTTACTTTTTGTAATTGGCTTTCGCTTACACTTACGGCCCAATAATCATCTTGCCATGCAAATTTATTTGTAATTAGATTGTTTTTATTTATCCAAAATGATGATTCCCCCTTAATAAGTTGCACAACATCGCTGATGGTTTGATTTTTCTTTAAAGAAATGAGGCAATGCGCATGATCTGTATATCCATCAACGCAGTCAAGCCAAATATCTTTTTTTTCAGCATTGTCTTTCATGTGCCCGAATACTTGCTTCCTGATTTTGCTATTTAAAAATGGCTTCCTGTTTTTAGTGGCAAAAACAAGATGTACCCAGATTCTGACCCAGCTCATTGTTTTTTCTTTTATTTATTAATTGTCCGTTGGCTGAAGCCAACGGCAATGAATGACTTTTAAATATTTTTT
>JBDSBG010000102.1:0-5385 GCA_039921685.1 Ferruginibacter sp. | reverse complement strand
AACTTGAAAGAGGATTCATTTACAGCTTTGATAAACTTCGG
Organism: Ferruginibacter sp.; assembly: GCA_039921685.1. Taxonomy (GTDB): domain Bacteria; phylum Bacteroidota; class Bacteroidia; order Chitinophagales; family Chitinophagaceae; genus Ferruginibacter. Next base: position 5,344 of record JBDSBG010000102.1, on the reverse strand, counting down.
AAAGATTAGCAATGGAACCTACAGCAAACGATAAAGGAGATAATTTTTTTAGCGACGAAGTTGCGCTCAAAGAAAAACGAAAATTAAAAGCCCTGCATGAAAAAAACGGCGTGTGGTTTGGATTAGGTATGATGGGCATGATCGGTTGGTCGGTAGCAGTTCCTTCATTACTTGGTGCAGCGTTGGGGCTTTGGCTGGATAAAAGGCATCCGCAATCATTTTCCTGGACCCTGAGCTTATTGGTAGTTGGCATCATTACGGGTAGCATCATTGCCTGGTATTGGGTAGCAAAAGAAGATAAAGAAATGCATAACAATAAAGAAGAAAGCAATGAATGAAATTTCAAATATCATATTGCCATTTATAGTTGGTTTGTTGCTGGGGGTATTATTTTTCGGCGGCCTTTGGCTTACGGTGAAAAAATTAACTGCATCAAAAATGCCTGCCTTGCTGGTTTTAGGCAGTTTCTTTTTTCGGGTCAGCATTGTATTGATTGGATTTTATTTTATTGGTTTAGGCGATTGGAGAAAACTGATCGTATGCCTGGCTGGTTTTATACTATCCCGGTTTGCAGTTATCCACTATACAAAGTCAATGGATGAAAAAAAATTACATTTAAAACAGGAGGCTGATCATGAAGCTTAGCCCCGACCAAACTATTTTTTGGCAACATGGCTTTATTACGATTAATCTTACCCTTGTTACTACCTGGGCTTTAATGCTGGTATTGATTGTATCCGCAAGACTGATCACACGAAAACTCAAAACAGATATTACCATTTCACGCTGGCAATGTATTCTTGAAATGATCGTGAAAGGCATCAACAAACAAATCAAAGATGTTGGTTTAAATCATCCTGAACAATATATTGGGTTTATCGGCACACTATTTTTATTTATTGGCACAGCAAACCTGTGTATTATTTTTCCGGGATACACACCGCCAACAGCTTCTCTATCTACCACAACAGCCATGGCGCTTTGTGTTTTTATAGCGGTGCCATTTTTTGGTATTGAGAAGAGTGGTCTTGGTGGCTACCTGAAATCATATTTAAAGCCAACATTTATTATGTTGCCTTTTAACCTCATCAGCGAAGTCTCACGCACCCTTGCATTGGCAGTTAGATTGTTTGGAAATATTATGAGTGGTGGAATGATCGTAGCTATTTTATTAAGCATATCACCGTTTATTTTTCCGGTTATTATGAATGCACTTGGCCTGCTTACCGGTATGGTACAGGCTTATATTTTTAGCATACTGGCAACAGTTTATATAACAGCTGCTGTGCATGATTCAAAAAAAACAGGCAAAACAAATCCTATAACAAATAAATAAAAAATAAAATGGATAGTATAACAATTATTGCAGTAACATCGATCATAATTGCAGGGCTAACAACCGGTATCGGTTGCATGATGCCCGCATTGGGTGAAGGCAAAGCAGTATCATCAGCATTAAGTTCCATTGCGCAGCAACCAGATGCCGCTCCAACTATTACCAGGACATTATTTGTTGGCCTGGCCATGATCGAATCTATAGCGATATATTGTTTCGTGGTTTCGATGATACTTATTTTCGCTAACCCTTTCTGGAACCACTTCATCGCAAAATAAAAAATGTCAGATGAAAATTAACTGGTTCACCGTAATAGCACAGGTAATTAATTTCCTCATTTTGGTGTGGTTACTAAAGAAATTTTTATACAAGCCAATACTCAATGCCGTTAGTGAACGTGAAAAAAAGATCACTGGTCAATTAAAAGATGCAGATGATAAAAAAGCAGCAGCACAAAAAGAACAGGATGATTTCAAAAAGAAGAATGAAGATTTTGACCAGCAAAAAAAATCGTTGATGGATAAAGCTGTAGCTGATGCAAATGCAGAAAAACAAAGATTAACAGATGAAGCAAAAACAGAAGCCGATACGGTACGCTCCAATATGGAAAAAGCATCAAAAGAAAAGCAGGAGCAGGATAACGGTGTAATAGCTGAAAAAACACAAAAGCAGGTTTTTGCTATTACAAGAAAAGCGCTTGCTGATATTGCTTCCATAAGCCTGGAAGAGCAATCTGCCAATACATTCGTTAAACACCTGGAAGCATTAAAAGATGACGGGAAGAAACAATTCATCGATGCATTCAAATTCAATTCCAATGCTATTTTGGTGAAAAGCGCATTTGACCTTCCTGCAAAACAACAAGGCGAAATAAATAATGCAGTAAATGTAATACTCAGTGCAGACACGCACCTGCAATTTAAAACAACACCTGAATTAATCAGTGGTATCGAACTTTCAACCAACGGCTATAAAATTTCCTGGAGTTTTTCTGAATATCTTAATTCATTGGAAAAAAATATTTCTGCTACAATGAAAGATAATAACAAGCCGCAACCGGAAAAAAAATAATATGCCAGCAATTGAATCGGACAATATTATAAATAATACATTCAGCCAGTTAACCAACGAAGTGGATAATTTTCATTTTGTTATGGAACCACGTGAAGTTGGTTATGTAACAAGTGTGTCGACAGGGATTGTTAAAGTGTCTGGACTTCCGGGCGCAGGCTTTGAAGAATTACTACAATTTTCCAGCGGACTTTTTGGTATTGCATATAATATTGATGAAGCTGAAATTGGTGTTATACTTTTAGGAAAAGATTCATTATTAAAAGCTGGCGATGAAGTGGAACGCACTGGCAGGGTAATGGATATTCCCGTTGGTGATTCATTGATCGGAAGAGTGATCGATCCCCTTGGACAACCACTTGATGACAAGGGCCCGGTTTCTCAAAAGGAAAGATTGCCTATAGAGCGGCCTGCACATGCCATTATGGACCGAAGCCCGGTAACAGTTCCTTTACAAACAGGTATTAAAGTGATTGATGCATTGATTCCTATCGGCCGTGGCCAACGTGAATTAATTGTTGGCGATCGCCAGACAGGTAAAACAGCAATTGCTATTGATGCTATCCTTAATCAAAAAGGAAAAAACGTTTTATGCGTTTATTGCGCTATCGGGCAAAGGGCTTCGGCTGTAGCAAAAGTAATTGCCAACCTCAGGGAAAAAGGCGCTATGGATTACACGGTTGTTCTTGTGGCAGAAGGAAATAATTCTCCCGGGCTGGAATATATTGCACCATATGCAGCTACCAGCATTGCAGAATATTTTATGGAAAAGGGAAGAGATGTGTTGATCGTTTATGATGATCTCACCCATCATGCACGTTCCTACCGTGAACTTTCTTTGTTGTTAAGAAGGCCACCGGGACGTGAAGCTTTCCCAGGTGATATTTTTTATATCCATTCCCGCCTTTTGGAAAGATCAACACATTTAAGTGATGAACTGAAAGGAGGTTCACTTACAGCTTTGCCGATCATTGAAACAGAAGCGCAAAATATTTCTGCATATATTCCTACCAATCTTATTTCAATTACTGACGGGCAGATATACTTGTCACCTAAACTTTTTGAACTGGGTATTTTGCCCGCTGTAGATGTTGGTAAATCCGTTTCACGAGTAGGTGATAAAGCACAGTTACCTGCCTATCGTTCAATTGCAAATTTGAAACTGGAGTATGCACAGTTTGAAGAACTGGAAACATTTGCCCGTTTCGGAACAAGGCTGGATGAAAATACAAAAAAGACTATCGAACATGGCAAGAGAATTCGTGAATGCCTGAAGCAGCCGGAGCTGCAGCAAATGCCGGTTTCGGAACAGATTGTGATTTTGCTTGCATTAAAAAATGGGTTGCTCGATACCATACCACTTGAAAAAATTCAAGAGGCGCAAGATGCGCTGCTTAAAAATTTCAACAATTTTCCGGATGAAATCATCAAGCGGTTATCTTCAAATGTTAAGCTGAGTGACGAAGATAGCAAGACTATTTTAAAAATTGCCGCAACAATTATTACTCCGTTCCAGGACAAGCCACAACCAGATCAGGAAAAGGATAAACCAAAACCAGGTCAGGATAAAGGCAAGCCGATGCCAGAAGAAGAAAAGGATAAGTCGAAAGTTGATCAGGATAAAGACAAGCCAAAGCCGGATCAAAATAAGGATACGGCAAAACCGGATGAAAATAAAAACTAATGGACACTTTAGAAAATTTACGAAGTAAAACGGATGGAGCAAAAGACCTGAAATCTGTTGTTACTGCCATGAAGGCGATGGCTGCGTCAAACATTGTTCAATACGAAACCGCAGTGAGTTCGCTTGCAGATTATTTTCACACCATCGCTTTAGGAATCGTTGCTTATTTTAAAGCAGAAAAAATAGCAGGGATCAATGAGAAAGCAACTACAAAAAATAAACCGGATGAAGTGATCTGTGCTATTGTATTCGGATCAGACCAGGGTCTTGTTGCGCAGTTCAATGATTCGATGACAAATTTTGTGTCCACCTCCCTCAAAGCCCTGCCAGGTAAAAAAGAAATCTGGGCTGTGGGTGAACGTGTTCAGTTGCTTTTATCTGACGAAGGATTTAATACAACAAAATTATACCACGTTCCGAATGATATCAACGCAGTCACTCCGCTGGTGACAGAACTTTTGAATAAGAGCCAGGAGCGTCAGCAAAAAGAAGCAGTCACATCATTCTATATTTTTTACAACCAACCAAAAACAGGATCAGGTTATACACCGGTGATGCAACGTTTTTTACCATTGGATGAAAAATGGAAAAATTCATTACAGCAAATTCAATGGCCCACAAAATTACAGCCGCAAATTGCAGGTGCTGTAAAGCCTACGCTGGTTGCATTGATAAACGGATATCTTTTCGCTTCTCTTTTCAAAGCAAGTGTAGAATCACTGGCTAGCGAAAATGCAAGTCGCCTGGATGCCATGCAAAGAGCAGAAAAAAATATAACCGATTTGTTGGAAGATCTTGGCAAAAAATATCATCGCCTTCGCCAGAGTTCTATTGATGAAGAATTGTTTGATGTGGTTGCGGGCTTTGAAGCTTTGAAAAAATAATTTGGGATTAAGAATTGACCTTGAAAGTTTTTATTAATTCAGCTATTAAATAAAAAAATCATGCTAAAAATAATAAACGATTTGCCCGGTAATGTTTTAGGTATTGAAGCCGAAGGAGAAGTAACAGGCGCAGATTATGAAAATGTTTTAATTCCCGCTGTTGATGAAAAATTAAAAGCGAATGACAAAATACGTTTTCTATATTACCTGGGCCCCGGCTTTACTGGATTTAGCCTGAAGGCTATGCTTGATGATGCAGTAGTTGGAATAAAAAATTCCTCAGCCTGGAATCGGGTTGCCCTGGTTTCCAACCATCAACTGATAAATACTTTTGCGAAATTCTTTGGCCACCTGTTACCGGGTCAAGTG
>JBDSBG010000101.1:0-16180 GCA_039921685.1 Ferruginibacter sp. | reverse complement strand
CTGAAAAGGTCATTTAAAATCTTATTACCCCTATAAACCAGCCGGAGGTCTTCCAAATCTGTAAATTCTCTTTTTTGCATTTGCAAAAAAACAAATTATTCAGAAATGTGTCCACACGATAGGATTGCTATCGGGACAATTGCGACTTCGTCGGAACCCGACGGAAAGATGCGCCTTATGCAGGTACTGATAGAATTCGAACTTTATTCATTCGAAACTTAAAGCTGAATTAAGTATGCGCTTATTCTACCTAATCCTGTACTCAATGTTCATCGGAACAGAGTAGTGTTGAAGAGTCGGGATTTTCCTTGAACATTGAATATTGTGTGTTGAATATTGAATATTTCGGCGACGCTAAAAAGCAGTTAAAAGCTTCCACCAATGACAAAAGCCCCCGAAATGGAGGCTTTATAAGTATTAAAAATAATATTAAAGAATAATCATCGAATCTCCATAACTGAAGAAACGGTATTTGTCCTTAATTGCTTTTTTATAAGCTTCCATCATCAGATCATAACCCGCAAAAGCACATGCCATGATCAACAGGCTTGTTTTTGGAAGATGAAAATTAGTAACCAATGCGTCTGCAATATTGAAATTGTAAGGCGGATGGATAAAATGGTTGGTCCAGCCTTCAGATGGTTTTAATAATTTTTGTGCCGTGTAAGAAGACTCCATCGCTCTCATGGTAGTTGTACCAATGGAACATATGCGATGGTTGCTTTCCTTCGCTTTGTTTACAATACCGCAGGCCACTTCGTCGATCTTGTAATATTCTGCATCCATTTTATGTTTGCTCAGGTCTTCCACTTCAATTGGTCGGAAAGTACCAAGTCCCGTATGAAGGGTAACTTCTGCAAAACGAACACCTTGTATCTCCAGTCTTTTTATCAGTTCTTTGCTAAAATGCAATCCAGCAGTAGGAGCTGCAACGGCGCCTTCATGTTTTGCATATACGGTTTGGTATCGCTCTTTATCTTCTTCTTCAGGCTTGCGCTTGATGTATTTGGGTAGTGGTGTTTCTCCCATGATCTCAAGCATCTGCCTGAATTCCTCATCGGTTCCATCCCATAAAAAACGAATTGTACGGCCACGGCTGGTGGTATTGTCAATTACTTCGGCAACCAGTTCATCACTTTCACCAAAATATAATTTATTACCCACTCGGATCTTACGTGCAGGATCAACAATTACATCCCAAAGTTTATTGGTCTTGTTCAATTCTCTCAATAAAAAAACTTCGATCTTGGCACCCGTTTTTTCTTTTCGGCCATACATCCTGGCAGGGAAAACCTTTGTGTTATTTACTACGAACACATCCTTATCATCAAAATACTCCATGATGTCGCGGAAATGTTTGTTTTCGATGTCGCCGGTTTTACGGTTGATAACCATCATTCGGCTTTCTTCTCTTTTTTTGGTGGGGTGCTGGGCGATGAGGTTTAGGGGAAGGTCGAAACGGAACTGAGATAATTTCATGTAATAAAATAAATTTATTTAGTTATCACATGCCCACTGTATGCTACAGAGATGAGTAGAACCTGCTTTCGGGCAGGTATTTATCATGTTACGGCATGATTTTTAAAGGTGGCGAAGTTACATTAAAATATCGAATAGTGAACAAGGAACGTTGAAATGAAATTTCGTTCATTGGTTGATTCTATGATCTTTAATATTCAACAATCGACGTACAATTATCAATACTCATTTAAAATACCCCTGAACAGTGATCATCGTAGTTTGTATTTTGAAAAATTATTTTCAAACTCCTTTAGGCCAAAGGTCAAAAAGCGAATGATAAAGTTTTCAAAAAAAGAAGCTTCTCCTATCTGAAATTGTCGGTTTATAAGGAACTTTAATCTGCAAACCAACAATGTTGTTTCACATTCCTATCATGAATAAAAAGCGTTTTCAATTTAGCCTTGTTCTCCTTTTTTTTACCAGTATCGTTTTTGCTCAACAAACAAAGCCAGAAAAATATCCAAGCCTTTTATGGGAAATCACTGGCAACGGACTTACGAAGCCTTCCTATCTTTTTGGTACCATGCATGTGAGCAATAAAATGGTTTTTCACCTGAGTGATTCTTTTTACCATGCTATAAGGAATACGGATGCAGTTGCTTTGGAACTTAATCCCGACCTATGGCAGGATCAAATGGTGAGGATGGATAAGCTGAAAGACAATTACCAGGCTTTTGTAAAAGTAGCCGGCAAAGATTTTGTTACCGAAAATACGTTTCGCATAAAAGATTACCAGGATGAGCTGCAACTTGCATTGCAAACCGAACCAGCGGTGGTAAATAGTTTGCTTTATCGTTCTTACAAATCAAAGGAAGATTTTGAAGAAGATACTTTTCTTGATCTTTATATTTTTCAAACGGGGAGAAAGCTTGGCAAAAAAGCAGCAGGCGTTGAAAATTATTATGAATCTGAACGCCTTGTCCTGGAAGCTTATGCCGATATGGCCAAAGAAAAAAAGAAGCGGACCATTGATATGGATCCTGAGCTCGCAGGCAATATCACGGAAAAATTACAAAATGCTTATCGCCGCGGTGATCTTGACCTAATGGATTCCCTGGATCTTTTGATGGAAAATTCAGATGCATTTCGTGAAAAATTTTTATACCGAAGAAACGAGATCCAGGCAAATTCAATTGACAGCATCATTCGCAATATCTCCTTGTTTGCAGGTGTGGGAGCCGCTCATTTACCGGGCAACCGTGGCGTAATCGAATTGCTTCGCAAGAAAGGATATTTACTCAGGCCGGTAAAAATGGCCGACAGGGATGCACGGCAAAAAAGCCTTGTTGATAGCCTGAAAGTTGCGGTGGTTTTTCAAAAGAAATTTGCTGATGATAATCTTTATAGTGTAGATGTTCCCGGCGACCTGTACAAGTTATCGCAGGATATTTTCAATCTCGACAGGAAACAATATGCTGACATGAGCAACGGCTCTTATTATATGGTGACAAGAGTGAAAACCTATGCGGCACTGTTAGATCAACCTGTAGAACAGGTGTTGAAAAAAATTGACAGTGTTTTGTATGAAAATATCCCAGGGAAAATTTTATCAAAGAAAACCATCATTAAAAATGGTTACAAAGGTTTTGATATCAATAGCAGAACACGTATTGGGGATATGCAGCGTTACCAGATCTTTGTGACACCGTTTGAGATTCTCATATTCAAAATGAGCGGGAAGGAAAATTATGTACAGGGACCGGAAGCAGCCCGTTTTTTCTCCTCCATTGCAATTAAGGAAAATGGCCAATCAGCCATTCAATTTGAACCCTTACAGGGAGGATTTAGTATAAAATTGCCAGGCGAGCCCATGGGTTTTTTAAATGAAACCACTGCTGCTGACCGTTGGGAATATGAAGCCGCTGATACAGCAAACGGTAACGCATACCTTATAATGAGGAAAAGCATCTACAATTATGATTTTATTGACGAAGATAGTTTTGATCTTAGCCTCGTTGAAACTTCTTTTCACAACCCCGACCTTTTCGAAAAACAATTAAGCCGTAAAAAAATCAATGAAAATGGCCTGCAGGGGCTTGAAGTAAAAGAACAGTTGAAGACAGGCGCATTTATAAGGGCACGTTATTTCATCAATGGCCCTCACTATTATGTTGTAGCGGCAAAATACAACACTGATGAAAAATCTGCCGAAGCATGCCTGAACAGTTTTGCGTTCAGACCGTTTAATTATCCTGTTTCAAAATTATATACAGATACTTTTTTACGTGCTTCGGTTGTATCACCGGTGATCCCGGAGTTTGATGCAGATATGCGGAAGCTGGTTGAACAGGCTGCTGATGATGCGGCAAATGGAAACAATGCATCGGGATATATCAGTTATTGGGCAAAACCCAAGCGTGGAATTTTCCGGAGTGATTCTACAGGAGAGATGATCAGTGTTCGTGTACAGGAATATCCGGCATATTATTATATTAAAGATTCAGCAAAATTCTGGAAGAATGAAATAAGCGGGCTGTTGAATAAACAGGAAATGTTTTTAGCAGGTAAGCCTGAAAATATTTTAGGAAACGATTTTTCAGGTAAACGAATCTCTATTACAGATACTGGCTCGGCCCGTACGATCAATCATGTTTTGATTCTTAAAAATAATTTCCTCTATGATCTTGCCACTGTAGGAGATACAATAAATCTGGCAGGCTATTTCATCAAATCTTTTATTGACAGTTTCAAACCTGCACAAACAACAGGTGGCAGAAATTTATACCAAAGCAGGCTCCCTGTTTTTTTTGACGATCTTTTTAGTAAAGACAGTGCTGTGCAAAATAAAGCGCAACAAGCTATTGGTAATATCAACTATGGTATCCCGGGTATCCCGCTCATTATGGATGCGATCAGCAAATTAAATATTTCTAATAAAAAATACTTTGATACTAAATTAAGGCTGATCGCCGAACTTGGTTACGTTAAAGATTCTACTTCTGATATGTTGGTTTCGCATCTTAAAAATATTTATGATCAAACTGCGGATACCGCTTTATTTCAGAATGAAGTAGTAAAAGCTTTGGCAAGAATAAGGACTGTAGCTTCTTATCATTTACTCAAGGAGATATTTTTGCAGGATCCTCCTGTTTTTGAAAATGATTTTGAGTATAATAATTTGTTCGGGAACCTGGAAGATTCTTTGAGCCTGGCAGCGGGTTTATTTCCCGAATTACTGAGGCTTTCTTCACTGGATGATTATAAAGAAAATGTGACAACCCTTTTTGCGGCTATTGTTGACAGTGGGTTAGTAAATCCCAAAAGCTATAAAAACTATTTTCCCAATATTTACATTGATGCAAAAGTTGCACTAAAAAAGCAACGAAGCAAAGATGAAAAAAGAATGCGGGCGCTGAGCAAAAAGAATGATGATGACGAACCGGTAAGATTGTATAATTACAATGAAAAGAGTGGTACATCGCTTCAGAATTATTCTGTCCTGCTAATGCCTTTTTATGATAAGGATAAAAATGTCCGGAGTTTTTTTGAGAGCTTGTTGCATTCGAATGATGAGGAGGTAAAATTAAATACGGCTGTATTGATGATCCGCAATAATAAAGCTGTTGGAGACAGTATATTATTTTCGTTGGCCAGGGATGATAAATACCGGTCTGATTTATTGTTCAAGCTAGAACAAGCGGGGCATGCTGACCGGTTTCCAAAACAGTTCAAAACTCAATATTATATTACCCGTAGCCTTTTAATCCAGGAAAACAGGTATGATAAACTTGATTCAATTGTTTTTTTGCTGAAACAGCCATGTTCAATAAAAGGCGATAGTGGCTTTGTATATTTTTACAAATACCGTATTAAAAAAGAGAACCAGTGGAAGATAGGGGTGGTGGGGCTTCAACCACTGGATGAAGCTGCAGTAAACAGCAATGCTGATCTGTCATTAATGACAAGTGTGCGGTTAAAAGAAAATGAGCCAATTGATGTCCAGTTAAATAATCAGCTAAAGAAAGCCTTGTATCGGTTTCATAAAAGCGCAAAGAATTTTTATAAGAATGAGAGGAGGTTTCATGATTAATTATTTTAAGCGAAGATGATAAATTAATTTCCTTGAGGATTGCCACGAAGACGCAAAGGCACAAAGCTGCACGAAGAAAAATGTTTGAATTAATCAATTCCCTTTGTGTTCCTTCCTGTCTTTGAGTCTTAGTGGCGATTTCAATTTAAACAACACGCAATAGTTTTCCGGGTATTGCCGCAATTAGTTTTTTTGTGTACTCATTTTTTGGGGCGAAGTATATTTGGTCGGCATCTCCCGATTCCACAATTTTTCCATGTTCCATCACCAATATCCGGTCGCTGATATAATGCACAACCGCTAAATCATGTGAGATAAATATAGAAGTAAAATGAAAAGTTGATTTCAATTCATTGATCAGGTTCAATACCTGAGCCTGCACACTTACATCAAGTGCAGAAACACTTTCATCAAACACTAAAAATGAAGGCTGAAGCGCAAGGGCACGAGCTATACATATACGTTGGCGTTGGCCGCCACTGAATTGATGGGGATAACGTTTATAATGGTCTGCATCCAACTGCACCTGTTCAAGCAAGGAAATTATTTTTTCTTTTCTTTCGTTGAAATTATTATAGAGATGATGCACCTTCAATGGTTCCATGATCGCGTCTCCGATGCTAATGCGTGGATTCAATGAACCATAAGGATCCTGGAAAACGATCTGCAGGTTTTTTCTTTCAGCTCTTAATGCCGCCGCGCTGATATGACTGATGTCTTGTCCCTTTAATAATATCTTTCCGGATGTGGGTTTTATTAATTGTAAAATAGTTCTGGCGAGTGTTGTTTTCCCGCAGCCACTTTCTCCAACCAGGCCAAGCGTTTCATTTTCTCTCACATCAAAACTCACATCGTCAACTGCTTTGAAGTAAGAAGTTGTTTTCCCAAAAAAATTTTTTGACGAGGGGAAATAGACCTTGAGGTTTTGAACAGCCAGAATTGAAGGAGCAGTTTCGGCAATGGGCAATCGGGAACCGGCAAATGGTTCTTCTACATTTTTAACCTTGCCTCTTGGCAGGTCGGTTGTGAATTTTGAATTTTGAATTCCTTCAAAAACCGCTGCGTTATCTATAAAATCCCCCAGTACAGCAAGTCTTTTTCCCTTTGCATTCGCGGCAGGCCGGCATGCCAGCAATGCTTTTGTATAATTATGCCTGGGATCATTCAGAATGGTAGCGGCCTTGCCCTGTTCAACGATTTCTCCTTTGTACATAACCGCAATTTCATCGGCGACATCTGCAACAAGCCCAAGGTCATGTGTGATGAGCAGAACAGCAAGCTCATATTTTAATTGAATTCTTTTGATTAGATCAAGTATACTTTTCTGAACCCTTACATCAAGTGCCGTTGTTGGTTCATCTGCGATCAACAGGGCGGGATTGCAGGAAATGGCCATGGCGATCATAACACGTTGCTTTTGGCCGCCGCTTATCTGATGCGGATAACGATCAACCATAGACGTTGGTTCAGGCAGTTCAACCTGCGTGAAAAGTTCAATGGTTTTTTGCCTTGCCTGTTTCCGTGTTAACTTTTGATGTGTTATGAGTGTTTCCATCACCTGCCAGCCACAGGTAAGGACCGGGTTCAGCGAGGTCATCGGCTCCTGGAATATCATAGCAATCTTATTCCCCCTGATTTTGCAGATTTCTTTTTGGGACGAATTGTTTAGGTTAATTTCCTGACTGCCATCGGGGCTAAATAAAATATCGCCCTTTGTCACTGTGTACGCGGGTAATAATTTAAGGATGGATAGGGCTGTGACAGACTTCCCACTGCCGCTTTCACCCACCAGGGCAAGTGTTTTACCCTTTTCAATATCGAGGGAAATGTTGTTGACGGCAAGCGTGGCCTGGCCATCGTTGCTGAATGAAACGGAAAGATTTTTTATGGACAGCAAAGCAGGCATTCAATATAAAATTTCGGGATTTCATAATTGGCAGATGAAAAAAGGTTTTGAAAATTCCTGCTTCCATTTCGAAATAAATCCATTTCAAAATGTAAAATCAAAATTTCAGGTGCCGAACCGTCATGCCATCATTTATCAATTGTTTTAAAGAATCGATGCCAATTTTTAAATGCCGTTCAACATACTGAGAGGTTACCGTCACATCGCTTGCTTCTGTTTTTACTCCTTCAGGAACCATGGGGGAATCACTCACCAATAACAATGCGCCTGTAGGAATTTTATTGTAAAAACCTACCGTGAAGATAGTGGCCGTTTCCATATCGATGGCATAAGCCCTAACTTTTTGCAGGTACTCTTTAAACTGTTCGTCATGTTCCCATACACGGCGGTTGGTCGTGTAGCACACGCCTGTCCAGTAGTCAAATTCATGATCCCTGATGGTAGTGGAAATGGCTTTTTGCAAAGCAAAGGCCGGCAACGCCGGAACTTCAGGAGGAAAATAATCCCTGCTGGTACCTTCACCTCTAATTGCAGCGATTGGTAATATCAGGTCGCCTATTTTATTTCTTTTTTTCAATCCACCGCATTTACCAAGGAATAAAACCGCTTTTGGTTTGATGGCAGTAAGAAGGTCCATCACAGTAGCTGCACCAGGGCTGCCCATACCAAAATTGATGATGGTGATATTGTTGGCCGTAGCACATTGCATTGGTCTGTCGAACCCCACAATGGAGACATTATTCCAATCTGCAAACATCTTTACATAGTTGGAGAAATTGGTGAGCAATATATATTCACCAAAGTTGGATAGTTTCTCGCCGGTGTACCGTGGCAGCCAGTTTTGTACGATATCTTCTTTTGTCTTCATCTTTTTTGTCTTCGGCTAAAAGTACAAAAAAGTTAATAAACCGGGGAACTGATATGAATTCTATGCTGGCACAGGTTGAAATTGGCAAAAACGGGGAACAAAAAAATAAGATTCTTCAAACCCACCTGCCAATAAAATTTAAGTATGGATTGTTGCCGGTCAATCAGCAAATTACACAGCGGCTGCTGGAAGGTTTTGCCAGCTAATTTCAGTCCTGAGCAGGCCCCGTTTTTTCAAGCCGCTCAATCGTTGTAAACGCGTAAAAAAATATAACGCTGCTATTAATAAAAGATTAACTTAGAAGATAAAATTAACTAATATGAGAAAGATAATCTATTGTTCGCTAGCACTGGTTTTTCTATTTTCCTGTAAGAAAACCTCCATTCAGGCAGATGAAAAGAATGATGTTGAGCTGATCCCGGCCGCAAATATCGATGCATTCATAAAACAACAGCTATCGCAGCACGATCAGTTTCAATGGAGTTCAGCATCCGATCTGATGGTATGGAGCGCCTTGCAACAATCTGATAACATTATGTCGGTAGGCTATAAGCCTTCAAATGCGACTGATGTTGATAATACTATTCAAAATATCGACATCAATAGTACAGAATGGAAGACAGCCAGAGAAAAGGTTTTGCAAATGATCCTGCAATCTGAACAGGAACTTGACCCGTCGGTTACACTTAAATCAATTCAGCAATGGGAGGAAAATGTGTTGCCGGTCATCGACATTAGCATAAAAAACTATGCAACCCTAAAATTATTGAGAGCAAGTAACCTTGTACGTTATGCTGAGCCGATGGGCTATGAACCGAAAGATGCGATTCAACAGGCACAAAAAGAAAATGCGGTATCCAGCAGTAGCGGTTGTGATGGTAATCCTTCGGAGCCAGGCCTCGTGGCAGGTGTAGATTACTCTTCGATAGCACCAGCCTGCAAACAGTCATGGAACCACAGCTATCACAATATCACACAGGCATGGACCAAATCCACCGGCGCAGGCATTAAGATTTTTGTTATTGACACGGGTTGTGAATTTGACCAGGATAACCTTGGATCGGCTTTTAACCAGGGCTTATCAGCAGGAAGAACGGTGGAAAAGATCGTTACCCTTCCCCGCAATTCCATTTTTGGAATTCCTTACGGTGCAACAGAAACGCCCGATGATGGTTGCGGCCATGGCACCAGCATGGCAGGCGCCTGTGCGGCCCCACGTGGTACCGATGGTGCTGCATGTGGTATCGCTTATAATTGTAACCTCGTTACCTGCAGGGCTTCAGAAGATGTATTCATGGATGCAAGCCGTGAAGTAAAGGGTGCATCCGATGCATTCACAAATGCAGGAAACCGGGCTGATGTAAGGATCATCAGTATTAGCATGGGAAGGATAACGAGCAGTTCGCAAATGACCGATGCGATCAATTATGCCTATGGAAAAGGCAAACTGATATTTTGTGCAGCGGGCACTTCATTCAGCTGGGCTTCGGGATGGTTCGGTGTAATATACCCTGCTACCTTAAGCAATGTAAATGCAGTTACAGGTGTAAGGGATAATAATTTCAATACAACCTGCACGGATTGCCACAGTGGAAGCCAGACCGATTTTACCATTGTAATGGAAAGGGCTTCCAACGGCGGCCACCCGATCACGTTAGCAGCAAGTGGTGATGTGACTTCAACAGTTGGAGGTTCCTCTGTATCCACCTCGCAGGCGGCGGGCATCGCAGCGTTGGTATGGAGCCGTTTCCCAACCTACACAAGAGACCAGGTGCTGAATAAACTTGTACAAACCAGTGCAAAATACCCAACCAAAAGCTCCTCATTGGGATGGGGTAATTTGAATGCGGATGCGGCGACGAATTAGGAGCGGGAACCGGCGAGCGGGAATCGGGAATAAGTCTTTATTATAATGCTTCTAATTAATTTTGGAAGCATTTTTTTGTAAATACCTCCGATTGCCGATTGCCGATTGCCGATATTTGTTCTTCAATGATAAAAATTATTTACCCTGATAAAAAACCTTCAGTTAAAGCCGAATCCGGGAAGGAGCAGATATTTTGTATCATTCGCAAAAGATGGATATTAATAACACCTGAAGAATGGGTGCGGCAGAACTTTTTATTGTATCTCACAGAAGTATTAAAATATCCCGCTTCATTGATCGCCGTTGAAAAGCAATTAATGTTAGGCGATATAAAAAAACGTTTCGATATTGTTGTGTATGATAAAGAAACAAAACCTTTTATGATCGTAGAGTGTAAGGAGATGAATGTTGCTTTATCCGAAAGTACCTTGCAGCAGGTGTTGCGGTATAATATAAATGTGAAGGCAAAGTATTTAGTTGTAACCAATGGGAGTTATTGTGCTGCTTTTAAAAATGAGGAGGGGAATTTTATTGAAGAAGAAGAGTTTCCCTGGCTTTAACCCTTGTATATTAATACATCGCTGTTGTGAACGAAGTTTGTAAATATTCAGCATTCAACCTTCAATGCTCATCGGAATTCTGCTATGCCATTTATTGAATAAATAATGCTACGCTATCAATCTCAAAGTTTTTTTCATAAGAATTCTATCCTTTTAAGGTTGTTGTATGTATATGTTAGAGTGAGGATTGTCCACCGTCAATGATTCTTTATTTTTTTTAGAAAAAGTGTTCACATAGTATTACTGAAAACAGACTAATCCCCCGTTATTCCGGCCACCAATATTTGGGTGAAAACACGCAATAATTCTGTGGTTTAAACTGGTTGTTTATAAAATAGAATATTCACTTTTGTTAAACATTGAACGTACACTGATATCATCGGTTCCGGTTGCTGTTGAACATTTGTGATGCGTTCTCTCGGAGCCGGGAAACAACTCTTGGCAACGACGTAAAATTTACAACAGAGTTATCACTTTAAAAAAACATTGAAATGAAAAAGACAATTGGTTTAATCATCGCATCTGCAATTTTTTATGTATCGGGCTATACGCAAGCTAATAATCCGTATGATGCTGAAGGAATAAGTGCTGTTAGGAACGCCCTGTACATGCAGAAGGAAATGAAAGAAAAGAGATTCACAACTCCCGACAAAGCCCTGATTGAAAAGTACAATAATGAACTTAAGCTTGGTACGCTAAGCACAGTTACTGACATAACAACTAAAACATTCGATGTAGTCAGTAAACCAGGTTTTAACCTGAATGCCTTTATAGCGAATTCAACATTGCCATCACCTGTAAAAAATGAATTCCTAGCTATAACCGGGGCTGCCGTAACTTATAATGTAGATGCGTATAAGAATTTCCTTACCAGGAAAGTTGATTCAATTTTAAAAGTATCTACATTAAATAACAATGATAAGCTGATGATATTGAAAATGTGTTCACTCTATTATCACTTACCAGAGATTCAAACAAAGAATAGCAATAATAACAACCAGGGCCCTTTTTATAGAAATGGCGATCCAAACTCATCGACCATTTTAGGTTGTATGGGAGCAGGGTTTGCAATAGGGTACACTGTTGGAAGTGCTTTTGGCGCAGGGGCGCTAGGCGGAGCAATTGGTGCTGGAATAGGTCTTATAGTAGGAGTTTGTATAGAAATCTCGTAATCTTCACAATAAAAATTTCATGTCCCCCGGTTGTGGGGACATGAAATTCTTAAAAAATATAATCATGAAACTACCACTGGTTGCCTGCTTCATCATAGCATCGTTGCATCAATCATTTTCGCAAAGCATTTTTTTGAAATACAATATCGGTATGGCGACAGGCGAGATGTACAACTTAAAGAAAAATATGTTTACAGGAAATGCACAGGTTGGGAGCGAGGTAAGAATTTCCCGTGGCTTCCTGTTCCAGGGATCATTCGCATTTGAAAGTGTGCGGTTTTCCAACACCGATATTATGAACAATAATGTGTTTACCACAAGAACAAATATTTTCATAACGGCTTCAGTAAAGCACCTTTTATTTCCGTCAATCAAGGGTAATCATTTTTTTTATGCGCTGGGTATATCGGGTGGTAAGGCCTTAAAAGATAAAAGGGAAATATTTAACCAGGCTGCAAAAACCGTAGTGAATAAAAACCTGGATGGGTATAATCTTGCCTTCCTGGCTGACCTGGGATATGAATTCAAAGTATCTGAGAAAGTGAAGTTTTCTATCTCGTTGTTAACCCAGAATGACTTTTATAAAAAATATGATCCTAAATCTGACGGAATAAAGTTGGAGCGAATCCTGTTTTCTATGGGCGCCTGTTATAAACTAAACAGCAGGTAAGATGAACAGGATGTTGGTTGCTATCGTTATTTCTTTTTGCTCAATGAATGTTGGCGCCCAGGATGTTTTTTATTCGGCGAAAATAAAAGACAGCGTGATAAAAAGTACAACTTTCCAGGAAAATATCATTTATCTTTTTTGCAGAGGTACTTATTCGAAGGTTGGTATGGTTGCAAAATATTTTAATTTAATGGATACAGTTTCCACTCATGTAGGTATTGGATACTTAAGGAAAGGTAAACTTGCTATTTACAATGTTACCACGAACAGTAATACCAACAATGCTTTTAAAATTGAAAGCCTGGAAGAGTTTACCAGCATGGATGATATTTACTCGTTACAGGTCTGGAGCATTGTCCTGAATAAATCTGATAGAAGAAAAGTATATGGTTATTGTTCCCGATTTAGTCATAAGGTCATTTCATTTGATTATAAATTTAATACGGCAAATGATGACACCCTTTATTGTTCAGAATTTTGTGCTAATTTGTTGCGATACGTAAATGCTACCAAATTTAACTTTGCACCAAATTCAAAAGATATTTCAAATACACTCTTTGAAGTGATATTAAACAAAAAGGAATTGATTTATTACCCCGTAGATTTTTTTCAATCCAATCCATATTTTATTCGCCAGGCATCTTACATTTTTAAAAATTAAAATTATAGGTGTCGTACAAGGTTATCTAAGTAACATAAAAAAACTCCGGAATAATCCCGGAGTTTCATGATAACAAATATGTAGTAACTATTATGGGAAAATTCCTAATTCACCATAGCTTGTCGCAACTTTATTGATCGCATTTACGTAAGCCGCGGTGCGCATATCAGGAATGTTCGGATTCTGGTTCCATATTTCCATGATTTCTCTTGTAGCGGTGATCATGGTTTCTTCCAGGCCGCTATGAACAAGATCAACTTCATCGGCACCATGCATGATATATGCACGTTCGCTTTCATTTACTTTTTTCCCCGTAAGATTTTCCATTTCACCAAGAATGCGGGAGTTCTGGTTTTCAGTAAAACGTTTTTCCATACGGCCATAACGTACATGGCTAAGGTTTTTTAACCATTCGAAATAACTAACGGTAACACCACCTGCATTGAGGTACATATCCGGAACACAGAGTATACCCTTTTTTGCAAACACATCATCAGCTTCCGGTGTGCAAGGTCCGTTTGCCGCTTCACCAATGATCTTTGCTTTTACCCTTGTAGCATTGTCACCATTGATCACATTTTCCAGTGCAGCAGGAATAAGAATATCGCATTCGAGTTCCAGGGCATCATTTGTATGAGCAAGCGTTATAGTGCCCGGGGCATTTAAGATTGAACCTGTTTTATTTCTATGTTGAATAAGTTCTTCTTCATTCAATCCAGCTGCGTTAAATACTGCACCATCATGTTCTGATATACAGATAACAGTAGCACCATTTTCCCGGAAGAATTTAGCGCAATGGTAACCCACGTTTCCAATTCCCTGCACTACTACCCTTTTTCCCCTGATACCCATTTCAAGTCCGAGTTTTCTCATTACATCGGGCATATTACAAACTTCACGGATACCAAAGAAAACACCAAGTCCTGTAGCTTCTGTACGGCCACGAACGCCTCCTTGCGTTACAGGCTTTCCAGTTACACAACCGGCAGCATCAATTTCACCCGGCTTTAAGGAAGCGTAAGTATCTACGATCCATGCCATTTCTCTTGAACCGGTTCCATAATCAGGAGCAGGTACATCGATTCCGGGGCCAATGAAATTTTTCTTTACAAGTTCACTGGTATAACGACGTGTTATCTTTTCCAGTTCATAAACACTGTATTTTTTTGGGTTGATCTTTATTCCACCTTTACCACCACCAAACGGTACATTTACAATAGCACATTTGTAGGTCATTAAAGAAGCGAGCGCCATTACTTCGTCCTGGTTCACTTCATCACTGAAACGGATACCTCCTTTACAGGGAGCCTTGTGGTGACTGTGTTGAACACGGTAAGCTTCAATTACTTCAACGCTTCCGTCATCTCTTTTCAGCGGGAACCGCATTTGTAACACACTGTTACATGCTTTGATCTGTTCGAGGATACCCGGATCAAAAGAGGTGAATTTAGCTGCTTTGTCAAAACTTTTTTCAACACTTTGAAAAAAGCTATACGGCTGATGTGATGACATATGTTTGTTTTTTATTTATAAAAAAGGGATGAACCCCTGCAAGCCGATTTTGTTGTTGTCTTTAGTCAACATTGTCGTTGACTAAAGACAATCGAAATGTTAATCATTAAGCCTCTGCGTGTTTATTCTTTTCAATTTTACTCATCTTCATATCAATCCTCATCATATATAGGAACAGGCCAATTAAAATTGTTAAACAAACTGCTACCACAATATAGATCTTTCCGTTGCTTCTCATCGTATCGGCCATTTCAACCGATTTGTCCTGTGCAAACGAACTCATTGAAATTAAAAATGCAACAACGAGAAACGAGCAATGAGAAACGATCTTCTTAACCATGTATCAATTTTTTATCTCTGAATAATTCTACCCTAATTTTTAAGGTAGCAATCCAAACGCCCAGCAAAGTCCAGCCAATGACCGCGGGATAGAAAACCATTCTCATCCCGGCGTCCATATCATTTTTATCCAATGCAGGATTGCCACTATCACTCCCTGGTGAGCCGGGGTGTAAACTTCCCACCAATCTTGGAATTATCCAAATACTTGGAAAAAGCATCGCGAAAGCAAAAATATTGTACACGGCACTTATCCTGGCTCTTTTATCTATATCAGTAAATGAACCGCGAAGAACAAAATAAGCACCATATATTAATAGTGCAATAGCGGCCCCGATCAGTTTGGGTTCTTTCAAAACTGTTCCCAACGACTGTCCCGCTTGTGTAACCCAGGTAACAGAAACCCAAATAACGCCGGTTGTGTATCCGAGGATTCCAAATAAGCAGCCAACGGAAGCAAAATTGTGGGCAAAAATATCATTGCGGTAATTAAAGTCACGCAGGTATTTAATGCTGTAGATAAAACTAGTTGTAAACAGGATCATCATACCAAACCACATACACACGTGGAAGTACATATTCCGGATGGTTTCATTAAGAATGGGCAAACGGGGAACTGCCAGGAGAAAGCCACATATAACGGTGTAAACCAACAGCACAAATGATAATATTTTCCACCAGCTTTTATTCACCCAAACAGTGTTTTTTTAATGAGTGGCGCAAAGGTATGGGGAAACGGGAATATGGTGGTAAAATAATTGTTGATGGGGGATGGGGCGGGATGCGAGATCCGAGATGCTGGATGCTGGATGCGAGCTGGGTGATGGATGATGGGTGATGGGTGATGCGGGATACGGGATGCGAGATGCGGGATTCGAGATGCGGGATTCGAGATTCGAGATACGGGATGCGGGATGCGGGATGCGGGATGCGGGATGCGGGATGCGGGATGCGGGATGCGGATATACCGGGTTTCACATTAATTTCGGGATGCAAGATAGAATATTCAATTATTAAATCTTCAGAATCCGTCATCCAATTATCTCGTATCCCTATCCCGCATCCACCATCCCG